>JAEWQH010000025.1 GCA_023399275.1 Bacillota bacterium | reverse complement strand
ACAAAGGAGTTCACGTTTACCGTGACGCTTTGGGACAGCAACAACGTGCTGTTCTCTGCCGGGACGGTGCTCTCGGTGACCGGGGATATCAGCGTGACCACGCTGACGGTCGATGCAAACGGTCAAGTAACATTCCCGCTCAAGCATGGGCAGACGGTCGTCATCCAGGATGCTCCGCGTGACGGCAGAGTGCAGATCGTGGAGAGCGCAAGGGACAACTATGGGGTGACGACATTCATTGCCGACGGAAGCGGCGTGGTCGAAACCGGCTGGGACACCAACGTTCGCCTTATGAATAGCGAAGACAGGGCGTTTGCATTCTCAAACGCGAGGAATACGGTTGTGCCTACCGGCATCTTCCTGGATGATTCACTCGGAATGATCTTGCTTGTGATAGCACTGCCGCTGAGTTTGGGACTTGTCGCAGGGATGGTTTATCGTACCCGCAGAAAGCGCAGCTAGCATGTTTGCGCTCAGTCAATCGAAAACGCATGCGCCGCAGAACCAGTGGCCATCGGCTCGTTATCAGCATGATACTAGGCCGGCTGTGCCGGAGGTGCGCGGGACAAAAAGAGTCGATGGGTCCCAGGCTTCTCTACTGAGGGAAATATTGCTGCTCCTTATAAAGATAGCAGCGATAACGCTTGCCTTTTTACTCTTGATTACGTTTATGTTTGGCATAGTCCGTTATCCGGACGCCACTATGTATCCGGCGATCAAAAACGGGGATATCGTAATTTTCTACAGGCTGGATCGGGATTATATAGCCCAGGATGTGCTCGTGTTACAGTTTCAGGGCGAAACGCAGGTACGCAGGGTGGTTGCCACAGCGGGCGATGTGGTCGATATTGCTCCGGAAGGGTTGTTAATCAACGGAGCGTTGCAACAGGAGCCGGGCATTAATTCCCCGACGCAACGCTATGAAGAGGGTATTGATTTTCCGCTGACGCTGCAAGAAGGACAGGTGTTTGTGCTGAGCGATAGCCGGGCTGATGCATCGGCGGCAGACAGCCGCATCTACGGAGCGGTAGATATCGAGGACACGCTTGGGAAAGTGGTTGCAATTCTAAGGCGGCGAAACATTTAACACTAGGTTCGGCAGGATTGAAACACCTGCCGGGATTAAGATAGATAAACCAGAACAAATAAAGGGGGAGTATAGATAATGAGAAAACTTTTTGGAAGAAACGGGAAGCGGTTTCTGCGGACTATTTTGATGCTGGCACTCGCTGCAACGTTGAGTTTAGGCGTTTTGTCGGTCTCCTATGCGGAAGGAGAGATTGTTGGATCGGAAGAAAGCCCTGCGGAAGCGGCGGTTCGGAAGCTGTTGAAAATGCCCGCGGGCACGACAACGCCCGGTGCGACTTTTACATTCGCGTTTGAGAAGAAATTTGTAGACGGTTTGGATGATACGGATTCTCTGACGAGCATGCCCGCCATCAGCTCCAAACAAGTCGTATATACGGCGGCAGATGTCGGCACCACAACGGGAGACGTCAAGAGCGTTTCGAAGGAGGTTCTTGCGCTGACCTCGACAGAAAGCAGCGCTTTTCCGCATGCCGGCGTGTATGAGTATGAGATTACTGAACAGCAAACTGGCTATATCATCACCGACCCTGCCAAGGAATCTCTGACCTATTCTCCTGGTATCTATACCATTCGATTCTACGTCAGGGACGAGGCGGAAGGTTCTGGCATATATGTGCATGCAATCGGCGTCGATGTGACAACGGTCGATAACAACGATCAGACGGCGGGCACAAAAGTGGATCCAACTCCGGGCGGCGGCTCTTCCGGCGGCGGCAGCGGGTTGGTCTTTACCAACGTCTATATGAAGTCCGGCGGCGGAGGCACGCCTACCGATCCGGCCAACCGTAACCTGACCATCAGCAAAGCGGTATCTGGCGATTATGCCGATAGAACCAAGTACTTTACGTATAGCCTTACGGTGAATAAGCCTTCCCTGGTCACGGAAACATCCGCGTATAAAGCATATATTGTGGACGGAAGCAATACCGTCGTGACAGCTCTCGCCAACGGAACGGTTGTAGAGGGTGACTTAGGCGGTTACATCAACGTCACGGCTGACAGCGCAACAACCATTAAACTCAAGCATGGCCAGAGTATCGTTTTTACGGATCTTCCGGTTGGAGCAAGCTATGTGGCGGTTGAAAGCGGGGAAACCCTGTACGCACCCCTGGTTACAATGGTTGTAGATGGTGCTACGACCTTTGATCGCACGAGCCTTGAGGGGGCAAGCCTCTCTACCGGCCCAAGTACTAGTACTGCGGGAACCGTTTTAGTCGGGGAATCGACCAATACCGCGTCTTTTGTAAACGCCAACCGCTCGGTTACACCCACGGGGTTGGTGATCGACAACCTTCCCTTTATTGTGCTCCTCGTCGTTTCGGTGGGATCACTCGTGATTTTCCTTGCGGCAAAGACCCGAAAAAGGCGCGAAGAGTAGCTTTCGTAGCGTTAGTTCCGAGAGCCAATGATGTATAAGCATCAAGGATAAAACACTAGGACGGAGTCCCATATGGCAGAAACGAGAGCAAAAGCAATCGGTATAGCGACGGTAAGACTTGCAAACGGTATTGTTGATTTTGTGGTGCTGGTCGCGATCTTGTTGCTTATCGCTATCTCGATGTTTGCCTTATGGGATTCCGACCAAGTATACAGGGCGGCCAGCGCCACCCGGTATACGGCATATCGGCCAAGTGCAAAGGTGGAAGAAAACATCCCGTTTGCAGAGTTGCAGGCTATCAATCCGGAGGTAATCGCGTGGCTTACGGTCTATGGCACGAATATTGATTATCCGGTAACGCAGAGCGACGATAATGAAAAATATGTTTCAACGGATGCATTCGGCGCATATTCTGCTTCGGGCGCGATCTTCTTGGACTATATGAACAACAAGAATTTTGAGGACTTTAACAGTATACTATACGGTCATCACATGGAAAAACAGGCGATGTTTGGCGCCATTGGGCTATTCAGTTCGAGGACCGTTTTCGACGACCATGCTTATGGCAATCTATATTTAAACGGCGTAAATATGGGATTGCAGATCTTCGCCTTCGTCAAGACGGATGCCTATAACAGTGGAGTTTTTACGCCGAACATCCAACGAGAGGAAGACCGACAAGCCTATCTTGACAACTTGATGGAAAACGCTCTTTACACGCGCGATGTTGAGATATCAACACGAGATCGGATTGTTCTGCTGAGCACCTGCTCGACAGATTCGACTAACGAACGGGACATTCTTGTAGCGAAGATCACAAACGAGCACTATTCAGACGGCTTTTCTTTGGAAGAAACGGATGATACGCCCCAGCGGGTATCGGTTGACCAACAAATCAGCCCTTGGGAGCAATATCCTATTTGGGAGTGGATTGCTGTAATCGGAGTGTTGCTTCTGTTGATCGTTTTGATAGTGAAAAGAATTGTTAAAGGAAATCGTACTGAGGAGCAAAGATAATGGGGGTTCGTTGTAAAAGGATCGAATTAAGTATACATACACTTTGTCTGTTGGTTGCTTTCCTGCTGGCGATTTTATTTCCGTTTGCCACGCTTGCGGCGCCTGATTCGGTGGTTGCATCATTTAGTATAGGGCAGTTGTTTGAAGTGAACAGTTCTGCGCAGGGAGTAAACACCGTGGCCTCCTACACGCTCGCTCCGTTGAATGCGGCGAACCCGATGCCAACGGGCAGTGCCAATGGCAGATATTCCTTTACGATTGAAGGGTCGCGCACGGATAACGTCGCTCCGATTACCTTTACCAACACCGGCACTTATCAATATGAGATCCGAGCGGACTCGTCAAATGCTGCTGTAGGTTATACCTATGATACACGCATATACACCGTGGATGTGCGCGTCGGCCGCCCGAATGAAGATCTTGTAGCAGAGATGATTTTCCATCTGAGTGATGGCAGCAAGACGGGCAGCCTCTCTTTCTCACACAGTTATACGCCGCAAGCGAGTGATCCATCGCTCATGGTAGATCCTCCGGTGAAAAAGACCGTCAGTGGCAGCCCCACAACTGCGAGCACGTTCACCTTCCGGTTGACGGCAGGGGATATCGGAAACCCAATGCCAACAGGCAGTTTAAATGGAGTGAAGACAATTTCAATCTTGGGATCAGGAGAGGAAGATTTCGGAGTATGGCAGTATACACGCGAGGGTACATATTTTTACACCGTTACCGAAGTGAACGCAGGGGCACAATATACATATGACAGCACTGTGTACACGATCACAGATGTGGTCAGTGATGTTGGCGGCAGACTTACCGTCTCACGAACGGTGACAAATGATTCGCTAAAGCAAGTACAAAGCTGTGATTACATCAACAGATATAATGCTAGTGGAACGACAGGACCGAAAACCGGAGACGATAGCAAGAGAGAACTGTATGTAGTGCTGATATGCGCAGGGGCGGTTATAGCGATTGGATGTATCCTGTTCTTAATCCCCCATGGAAGACAACGAAAGAGAGAACAGACTACGAATCGATGGGAATGACGGCAAGGAACAAACGAAAATCGAAGGCTCTCGTGCTTCTGCTATTGCTGATAGCGCTCATTATGATCGGATACTCCGCTTGTCAATTGCGCCAGATTTCGCAGGTGTACGAAGAGGGTGACCAAAGTTACGAGCTACTCAAGGAACAGGTCAAAAGTCAGGGACGGGTGAACGAAAACGAGAGCGGTACCGCCGACAAGACGGACGATAGCACCGGGAGTGTAAATGCTGCGTTAGCGGACCGGAAGGTATCGGTGCAGATTCCATCCTTGTCCGTCGATCTGGGCGCTCTGCAAGAGGTGAATGAGGATTCTGTGGCGTGGCTCTATTGTCCGGATACGGTCATAGATTATCCGGTGATGCGGGCGGACGACTATGACTGGTATTTGCATCATCTGCCGGATGGCACGAAGAATGCAAACGGGACTTTATTTCTCGACTACAACTGTCCCGCGGATTTTAGCGGCCGACTCAGTATTATTTACGGCCATAACATGAAGTCAGGGAAGATGTTTGGTTCCCTGACGAAATACAAGAATCAAAAGTATTTTGACGAGCATTCCTATATGTATCTATATACGGAGCAGGGCAATTACAGGATTGATCTCGTCTATGGCAGCGTCATTGGAGCAAATGTTTGGCGCGACCGGGCGTTTATGTATGAGATCAACCTTGAAGCGCTGTTGACCTATGCTTCGTCAAAGACGACATTTGTAAGTACCGTAGAATATACGGATGACGCTCGATTTATCGTACTCTCAACATGTAGTTATGAATTTGACGATGCGCGGTATATTGTTGTAGGCGTTTTGCAGCCGGAGTTCGGCGCATAGCGTTGTCTGATCAGAGAAGCTTTTGTGACGTAAAAAGCGATAGTACGTTCGGCGATTCAATCCATTGACCTGTGGTAACAGTGGCCGAAAAGTGGCGAGAAGAAAACAAGGAGGGGTCCCAATGCGGAAAAAAAGAAGAATTGTCTTATACGTAGCTATATATGCTGTGTTGGCGGTTGCGACGATTGGACATGTATCTGCACAGCAAGAAGACATACAGTCACCAGAGACGCTGAGCCTTGCAGACGATACCAAGCCATCTGAAGGCTCTGTGAATGAGCCGCCCAAAGTGGAAAACGAGCTGAATGAGCCAGCACCTGTTGAAACCTCAGATGTGCCGGCACCGTCTCAAGACGTCGAGGAGCCAGAAACGATATCGCCTTCCCCTATTGTTGAAGAACTGGAGCCTGCTGCACCGGAGCAGCAAGAGACGGAGAACGAAGAGAACCCCGATGAAGTGCTGATTCAGGAAGAAGGCATTCTTGACCCGACCGTGGCAGAGCAGATTGAGATCGCGATCAAAAACTGTGATAATCGCATCAGTTATGTTGCTGGACTCATTGGAGCGGCGGATCCCTTTGTTTTGTTTCGCGGCGATGAGAACTATTATGACGCGCTTGCAATCTATGCCATGAGACATGGCCAGACGGAGAATTACCCATATGATGTCGTGATTGCAGAAGGAAAACAAGCTGCAGATTTCCAGTCAATTTATTGGCGATTGAACATAGTAAACGCTGCGAAAACAGAAAGCGGGACGGTTATTCGCATTTCGCGGCTATCAGCTATTACAACCTATGCACTATCGGAGACAGATAAAGATCTGTTTTATTGGCTGACCTCTTTTGAGAACAGAGAACTGATCGATAGGCTATTACTCACTTGGTAGTTCCTGTAGAAGTCAAGAGAAAGCAGATGCTTGGAGAGTATACCACGATCGCGTTCAGGGCGCTTTTAAGCGGAAGTTGCGGTTGAACAAAAAAACGATGTTCCGATCACTTCGAGACCAGATTTCAAGGTGGATTTTTTGTGCGACGTATCCAACACCTGTTCGATGAGGATGGAAGATGGTTTGTAGAGTCCCGTGCGCACTGGAAAGTACAGTACAAAAACTATATTGAATGGTTAATCTGCGACTCGAAAATGTTGCAGGTTTTTTCATTTTTGGAAATCCCGCGACGGATTTATTCTTGAAAACAGAAAGGAAACGAAAAGTGAAACAGGAGCTCGACGTAATACCGATTCAAAACATGATCGCGTCAATGAGCCATGCCGCACGCGTTGGTGCCGGCGCAGCCGACGAGCGTGCTTGCCTCGCCGGGCAACTGGACGAACACGGGGGTAGCGAGCGTCTCGTGGTCGGGCGTGCTGGACTATCTGTCGGACGGAACGCAGCTGACGACGCTTGAAGCCGGAGGACGAATCGAATACAGCGTGGACGGCGTATCCAACTGTCAGACGACGGGGCAGAACACGGCGTCCGGCACATATGTTCTCGATACAAGCGCTTTGGCAGACGGCACGCATGCACTGGGGCAAACGGCTACGATCACATATGATAAACTTGGCAATCCTTTGACGATCACCGCGCCGAACGGCGGTGTGACAAAGTATGCATATGCCGCATCCGGCCGACTGTTTTCGACGACCGACGCGCTGGGCACGAAGACGAGCTACGCATATGATGAAGCCGGCAACGTGATAAACTATACCTATGACATTAGCGGCCATCTCACGAGCGAGACGGATGCGCTGGGCAACACCATCCGCTACGCCTACACGCCCGAAGGGTGGATGAAACAGATCACCAAGGCGGACGGGGAGACGATTGCCTACGAATACGACAAGACAGGCAGCCTGACAAAGGAGACGGCCTCCGATGGGGCGGAGACGGCGTATGCATACAACCGAATCGGCGAACTGGTCACGACAAAGGATGAAAGCGGGGAGACGAAGTATCAATACGACGGCAAAGGACAGCTTTCGTATGTTGTCAACCCGACGGGCGAAGTGGTACGGTATACTTACGACGATTATGGCCGCAAAACCATTCTCACCTACCCGGATGGGCGGACGGTCGCATATGCCTACGATGGCGGACGACGACCTACATCTATGACGACACAACGCCGTACTATGAGGTGATCTCCGAGACGACCGACGGCGTAACAACGGCGTATGACTACGGCGTGGAGCGTATCTCCGCCTACGAAAAGATTGGTTGGAGCACGCTGAAGACAGATTATGTCTACGATGGTCGCGGCAGCGTCGCGCAGGAGGTGACCTATAACAACAGCTGGTACACCTTTGGCGGATTCCTCTCCACCAAGGGCGTGAATAGCTACACCTACACGCCCTTTGGTGAACTTCTCTCAGGCGAAGGCGCAGGCTTCCGCTTTAACGGCGAATACTACGATTCCGCAACGGGCATGCTGAACCTGCGCGTGCGGCAGTATGAACTGGGCGTGATGCGGTTCAATCAACGTGACTTGCTGAAAGGCGATCAGTCCGCGCCGCTGTCGCTGAATCGTTATCTCTATTGCGAGAATGATTCGGTGAACTTTGTTGACCCGAGCGGGAAGTCGCTGTCCGAGCTTTGGGAGAAGGCAAAGACCGTAGTATCAAACGGTGTTACTGCGGCAAAAAAGGTAGCAGCAGCTGCGTACAATGCTGGAAAGACGGTTGTAAAATCGACAATTCAGCAAGTCGCGACGGTGGTGAAGCCTGTTGTTAATAAAATTGTAAACACGGTGAAAGAAGTAGTGACCGTAGCAAAAACGCAAGGGCTAGCTGCCGCGGCGAAAACGCTAGTTTCTAATGTTGTGTCTGCGCTCGCATATGTGAAGAACGTCATAACGGGGACGGTTGCGGAGCGGCAGGCGATTCAGGCGAAAACCGGGCAGGAGATATCGAATATCGCTCAAAATACAGTTGAAGAACTGACTAAGATTGCGAACGCTACTTACGGGGTTTTGTCGCCACGGAATCAGGACATTCTTGATAACGCCTCTGCGCAAATAAGAGAATTGCAAGCAAATGGCGCTTCCGCGTTTGAAATTGCCAAGGTGATGCTGAAAGCATGCACGGATATGGCGAAGAATGTGGGGGGGACCTTGGGGCAAGATGTTAGTGAGGAAATCTTGCAACCAACGGGTGAATGGTTGGCGCAGCAAGGTCAAGCGGCATATGATACGTTTGTTGATCCTTGGTTTGGGGCACAAACGATTATTAGAGAACGAACGGAGGAAACAAGATGGTCTGATAAATGGATTGCTCTAGACCCTAAAGATACGTTTACTACTTATTCCAAAGACTATTCAGAGATAACATTCAGGCTCATCAACCTCGTTAATATGAAAAATGTGGATCTAGAAGGGAATCAGGTATTGAATAAGCAAGAATTGATGGTGGCAAACCTCTTTTCTACATTCATTTTAACAGGTGAGAAACAAGAAATCGGTGTATCCATGTTCGGTACGGAAATGAGAGCAGGATTTGATACAAGCTTGCCGCTTTGGGTACTAAAACCTGCATTCGACTATGAAATATATGCTCATTCGACCGATTCAAGAACAATCTCTGCAAAGCTTCCCGGGCGCGTCCTGGCAACGTTGCAAGGTGCATTTCATGCGCAATATTCTGGCGCATGTCACACACAAGGACAAGCAGGCGTTCGCGGGTAAGCTGAAGCAGATCTGGCTGGCTCCGGATGAAACGACCGCCAGAAAACGGGCGAACGCTCTGGCGGAAGAATACGAAAAACGGTTTTCCAAAGCCGTCGCCACTTTAGAAAACGGGCTGGAAGATTCGCTGGCGTTCTATTCTTTCCTGAAGCTGGATTCCCGGAAGATATCCTCCACGAATATGCTGGAGCGGCTGAACAGGGAAATCAGCCGCCGAACGCGAGTAGTCGGCATCTTCCCGAACCCGGATTCCTACCTGCGGCTGGTCACAACCTACCTGATGGAATATGCGGAAGACTGGTCCGTTTCCAGAGCGTATATCAGTCCCCAATCCATGGAAACGCTGCTTCAGAGTGCTGTTTGATCAGCAACTCGGAGTCCCCTAATGGCGAACTTTTGTTGACAGTACCACTGCCTGCCCCGGTTAAGCTGAAACATGCTGCCATGAATCTCAAAAAGCTAGCGATTCACAGATGGAAGGATACCCATCCTTTCTTGCAGAATTCTTATCTTACTTATCTTGTTCCACAACTTATGCAAAGAGCCCCATTCCGGCTAACGGAACGGAGTTCTTTGACGGGCTGCAGCACCGCTCCTTCTTTCGAGAGGACGCGGCGCTTTATTATATCCACAGGAGGAAATATCAGCCGTTTGTCGCGTTACCGTCTCCCGTGATGGGGATGACTTCGCCCAGATAGGTCGGCAGCGGCTTGAGCAGCGCAAAGAGAAAGTCTTTTGCACGCGCCAGAATCTCCCGCGCCTCAAATCGCGGCATGCCGGAGTATTCGTGCAGATCGGCGGCGACGCCATAGGCCTCCAGCCCCAGCGCGCGGGCAACGTAGAGCGCGCGGTAAAGGTGGTATTGCTGCGTAGAGATGAGTACCGTCTGCACCTGAAAGATATCCCGCGCCCGATAGAGGCTCTCGTAGGTGGAAAACCCCGCGTGGTCCATAAAGATCGCTTCACTGGGGATACCCTGCCCGAGCGCGTAGTTTTTCATTGCATTGACCTCGTCGTAGTCGTCCTGCCCGTGGTCGCCGCTCATGAGCAGCCGGTCGGATGCGCCGCGGCGGTAGGCATCGATGCCTGTGATGAGCCGGTCCTCGAGGATTCCGCTTGGATCGCCATCGCTTTGCACGCGCGCGCCGAGCACGAGAATCGCATCCGCACCGAGGCCTGCCGCCTCCTCCGGCGTGAGGATACGATCCTGCACAGATGCGCACATATAGGCGCTGATGCCGAAGGGGAGCAGGATGGCGACGAGGATCAATACGATAAGGACCGGAAACACCCGCTTCTTTTTCGAGGGCGCTGCTCTTGCTTCATCCTTTTTCATGGCGCTATGATACGATACGCTTGTGGAGCGAATGGGGAGAATTGCAGAACAAAGTGTTAATTGTGCGCCGGGGTTCTCCGCGTCAGACGCGTTTACGGCACAGGATCTCGCCATTTTGTGCCGTTCTTTTCAAGGTGGAGGTGGTTTGTTATACTGGAGTGTGTTTCAAAGGGTACGGCGGCACAAGGCCGGCGCCGCTTTTTGATCACGGCAGCCTTATGATAGCGCTGCCGCCGCCGCGGGTTCGTCTTTTAAATCGGCAAAAAATTCGTTCGGCTTGCATTCGCCGCATCTATAGATACACGCGCCAATCGCAAACGCGGGGAGGGGGAAAAGCGATGCACTATGCAGACTACAAGACCATCCTTTCACCTCAAAACGGTATGAATCTCTACCGCGGGTGTACACACGGATGCATCTACTGTGACAGCCGGAGCAAATGTTACCAGTTGAACCATGACTTTGAGGACATTGAGGTCAAGCGTGATGCGGTGCGGATTCTCGAGCGGCAGCTGCGCAAAAAACGCCGTCCGTGTATGATCGGCACCGGGTCGATGTGCGATCCGTATATCCCGCTGGAGACGGAGTTGACGCTCACCCGACAGAGCATCGAGCTGATCGAGCGATATGGGTTCGGGCTTGCCATCCTGACGAAATCCACCCGCCTGCTGCGAGATCTGGACTTGCTCGTCCGAATCAACAACCGCGCCAAATGCGTTGTGCAGACGACTTTGACCACCTACGACGAGGCGCTCTGCAGGAAGATCGAGCCGCATGTCTCCACAACGCGGGAGCGCTTTGAGATGCTGATGACGCTCCGGGATGTGGGCATTCCGACCGTGGTGTGGCTCAGCCCCATCCTGCCGTTTCTCAACGACACGGAGGAAAACCTGCTGGGTCTGCTGGATTACTGCGTGCGCGCCGGCGTGAAAGGAATCCTTTGCTTCGGCTTTGGCGTGACGCTGCGCGAGGGAGACCGCGAGTATTTCTATGCCGCGCTGGATCGCGAATTCCCGGGCATAAAGCAACGGTATATCCGCGCGTTTGGCAACGCCTACGTCTGCAACAGCCCAAACAATGCGAGGCTGATGGAGATCTTTACGCGCGAATGCGGAAAGCACGGCATCCTCTGCCGGCCGGACGAGGTATTTCGGTATCTGCGGGCATTTGAACCGAAGCAGGGGCAGATATCGCTGTTTTAGCCGCGCAGGATCGCACCGGTGCAGGAAAAACACATGAAAAAAGGGGCGTGTTCTCGCCCCTTTGTATGGGCTGCAATCGGCCTTATTTTGCCTTGGTCGCGATTTCATCCAGCAGCTTGGCGCGGAAATCGGCCAACGTCATGGTGCCGAGGTCTCCGTCCTTGCGCGAGCGTACCGCGACCACGCCCTGCTCGATCTCCTTGTCGCCGATGACGAGCATATACGGGGTCTTCTGCATCTGCGCTTCGCGGATCTTGAAGCCGATCTTCTCATTGCGCAGGTCGGTTTCGACGCGAATGCCGTACTGCTCCAGCGACTTCTGGATCTCTACCGATGCATCCGCCGTGCGATCCGTAATCGGCAGTACTTTGACCTGCACGGGCGCCATCCACGTCGGCAGCGCGCCCGCGTATTTTTCGATCAGCAGCGCGAGCGTACGCTCATAGCAGCCGATCGACGTACGGTGTATGACCACGGGGTACTTCTTTTGTCCGTCGCTGTCCATATACTGCATGCCGAAGCGCTCGGCGAGCTGGAAGTCGATCTGAATCGTGACCAGCGTGTCCTCTTTGCCGTAGACGTTGCGAATCTGGATATCCAGCTTCGGTCCGTAGAAGGCGGCCTCGCCGTCGGCTTCGGTATAGACCACGCCGAGGTCGTTGAGGATGTCGCGCATCATGTTCTGCGTGCACTCCCAGTCCTCTTTGTCGCCGATATACTTCTCCTTGTCGTTTTCATCCCACTTGCTGAAGCGGTAACTCACGTCGTCCGTAAAGCCGAGGGTGTCGATCATAAACTTCGCAAGGTCGAGGCAGCCCTTGAACTCTTCCTCCACCTGGTCGGGGCGGCATGCGAGGTGCCCTTCGGAGATCGTGAACTGGCGCAGCCGGATCAGGCCGTGCATCTCGCCGCTGCTTTCGTTGCGAAACAGCGTGCTCGTCTCGTTGTAGCGCAGCGGCAGGTCGCGGTAGGAGCGCGCGCGGTTGAGATACGCCATAAACTGGAAGGGGCAGGTCATCGGCCGCAGCGCGAAGACCTCCGCGTTTTCGTCCTCTACATCCGGCGAGTCGCTCATGATGAACATGCCGTCGCGGTAATGATCCCAGTGGCCGGAGATCTTATATAGCTCGCGCTTGGCCATAAATGGCGTCTTGGTCAGCAGATAACCGCGCTTTTGTTCCTCGTCCTCGACGAAGCGCTGCAAGAGCTGAACCACGCGCGCACCCTTGGGCAGGAGGATCGGCAATCCCTGGCCGATGACGTCCACGGTGGTGAAGAGCTCCAGCTCGCGGCCGAGCTTGTTGTGGTCGCGCTTTTTTGCCTCCTCCAGCGCGGTGACATAGGCGTCGAGATCGGCTTTCTTCTCAAACGCGGTGCCGTAGATGCGCTGGAGCATCTTGTTCTTCTCGCTGCCGCGCCAGTATGCGCCGGCGACGTTGAGCAGCTTGATATTCTTCACCACGCCCGTGCTCTTGACGTGCGGACCGGCGCAAAGATCTACAAAGTCCCCCTGGCGGTAGAAGCTGATGATCGCATCCTCCGGCAGGTCGCGGATGAGCTCCGCCTTGTATGGCTCGCCATGCTCTTCGACAAACGCAATGGCCTCCGCGCGGGGCAGCTCGAAGCGCTCGATCGTTTGATCTTCCTTCTCGATCTTGACCATCTCAGCTTCGATCTTGGAGAGATCCTCGGGCGAGAATGTTTCCGGCGTGTCAAAATCGTAGTAAAATCCGTTTTCGATTGCGGGGCCGATGGCGAGTTTCGTCTCCGGCCAGAGGCGCTTGACCGCCTGCGCGAGCACATGGGAGGCCGTGTGGCGGTAGGCCCAGCGCCCGTTTTCGTCTGCAAAGGTGTAGAACTGGATCGCGTGGTCGCCGTGGATGGGGCGAAACGCGTCGCTATGCGTGCCGTCGATCGAGCAGGAAAGCGTGGCCTTTGCAAGGCGCGGGCTGATTTCGGCGGCGATCTCCAGCCCCGTCAGCCCGTCGGCAAATTCGCGGTTGCTCCCGTCGGGAAATGTGATGGTCATATGGGTTCTCCTCCTGTTTCGTCTGTACAATTTCATCGTTGCCGGCAGCGCCGGAGCAAATAAAAAAACGTCCCAAAGCTGTAGCAGCTTCGGGACGATAGTGTCGCTACCGCGGTTCCACCCGTGTTCGCAAACCACAGGGGCTTGCGCGCTTGTCTGCCGCTGTATCGGGCGGCGCCCGCCTGTGGTCGCCGGGCGGTCTTCGCGCCGTCATCCGCCGCCGCGCTCGCAGCGAGTTGCGCGGCTCTCTTGGGTGGATGTCTCTTGGGGCGCTACTGCTTCCCGGGTCCTACCGAAAGTACCTTTTAGTATAATCACACAAGATGAAAAAGTCAAATCGTTCAGAAGGCTTTTTTGTGAATAAAAGGCCGGGAAAACGCCGGAAACGGGGGCCGCTAGGAGACCGCGCTCGCAGCGGCAAGCTGGCAGGCTCGCATGCCGAGCACGTCCTCCATCTCATACCAGCCGACGCGGCCGGTGACGAACTCCGCCGCAGTCAGCGCACCCTCGACGAACGCGCGGCGGCTGAACGACTCATGCGTCAGCGAGAGCCGCTCGTAGTCGCTGGCGAGCAGCACAGTATGCACGCCGACGTATCCGCCCGCGCGGATGGCGTCGATGGGTACGTCCGCCCCCGCGGGCAGCTCCTCTTCGATGGCGGCGGCGAGCTTCTTTGCCGTGCCGGAGGGGATGTCGTATTTTTTGCCGTGGTGTGTCTCGGTGATATGGTAGTCAAACGAAGGCAGCGCGCGCGCAACGAGGCGCAGCGCGGCGAGCAGTACGTTGACGCCGAGCGTTACGTTGGGCGCGAATACCACGCCGAGCTTGTTGTGGCGCACGAAGTCGGTCATCCAGAGCATCTCCGCTTCGGTGTGCCCCGTTGTGCAGAGCACGGCGGGGATGCGGTGCTTCTTGCAGGCGCGCAGCAGCTGGCGCGTGGTTGCCGGGCTGGAGAAGTCGATGACGACATCGACCTGCGCTTCGCCGAGCGTCTGCTCGAGCTGCGTGACCTCTCGAACGACGACGCCGGTAGCGTTTCGATGGATGAGCTCTCCTGCGTCGCGCCCGGCCTTCTCGCTGCCGGCGCTGCAAAATGCGGCGGCGAGCTGAAAGCGCTCGCAGTCGAGCGCTGCGCGGAGCACTTCGCTTCCCGTGCGGCCGACGCCGCATACGGCTACTTGTATCATGCGTTTTTCTCCTTTCTTTTGGTGGTCGAGGAGGGGCGGATGCCCGCGCGGGGCAGCCGCTGCACAAAAAATGCGCTTACGGACGATCGCAAGCGCAAAAAGGACAAATCGGTTTTCCAAATGGCAGGGGTGGTTGAAAAACGCCGGCTTTCTACGCTTACGAGATTAGCTGACGGGTTCGGACGAAAAGCTGTCCTACCGGCGAGCCGCCGGATTCACCCCAAAGATTGGTTCTCCCGCTCCTTCGCGCGGATTGCGAAGGATTCAGCTATTTGGTTGTGCTTCTACTATATATTGCAAGAACGGCGTTGTCAAACGTTTCAACTGTAATACAAAAAATAACGATATTTTACCGGATACCGAGACGGAAGGATGCCCGCCTATTTGTGATATGGTTCGCGGGCGTTGATCTTAAACGCGCGGTAGACCTGCTCGAGCAGAACCACGCGGCAGAGCCCATGGGGCAGGGTCATGTCGGAGACCGACAGCAGCAGATCCGCGCGGCGCAGTACGGCGGGGGCAAGCCCCAGCGAGCCGCCTATGACAAACGTGACGCCGGCATAGGAGCGGTCAAACGCGGCCTGCAGCGTGACTGCGAACGATTCCGAGGAGAAGCGCTTTCCGTCGATTGCGAGGCAGGCGACGAACTCGCCCGGGGCGATGCGGCCAAGCAGCCGATCACCCTCGCGCTCCATCACCTGCGTCTCCTCGGCGGGGGAGAGCGTCTCCGGCGCTTTTTCATCCGCCACCTGGGCGATCTCGAGCGAGCAAAAGCGTGAGAGCCGCTTGGCGTACTCCGCGACGGCCTCCCGATAGAACGCATCTTTCACTTTCCCCACGCAGGCGATCTTGATCTTCATGCGCTGCCTTTCCTCCCCGCGAGGGATGCTATAGCTCAAACAGCCCGCAGGGGCGGAAGCGGTCGGCTACGGTGACAAACATGCTATCCAGCAGGCCCGCGCTCTCCAGCACGGATTGCACGGTGACCAGCGCGAGCTCCGGCGTATTGTTCTCCTCCGAGAGGTGGCCGAGGATCGCGTTTTTGATCCCGCGCGCGTGCAGCTTTTGCAGCACCAGCCCCGCATCCTCGTTGCACAGGTGCCCCTGCGCGGAGAGGATACGCATCTTGAGCGGATAGGGGTAGCTGCCCGCCTTGAGCATATCCACGTCGTGGTTGGCCTCCAGCAGGATGAGGTCGGAGTTTGCCACCGCGTCGATCATGCCGCTCGAGACGTGGCCGATGTCCGTCATGATGGAGAGTTTTTTTCCGCCGTGAGAAAACGTATATCCGACCGCGTGCGCCGCGTCGTGCGGCGTGGAGAAAGGGTGTATGCAGAGTTGCTTGAGGTAGAAGTCCCGATCCGGTTCAAACACGCGGACGTTTTTGGCCGCGATCGTGCCGATGCTCCTCGGCATATGCTCCCAGCATTCCGCCGCGGCGTAGACGGGGATATCATATTTGCGCGAGAGCACGCCGATGCCGCTGACGTGGTCGGTGTGCTCGTGCGTGATCAATATCGCATCCAACCCCTCGGGCGAGAGGTCGACCATAGCCATCAGTTCACCCAGGCGCTTTGCGGTGACGCCCGCGTCGACGATCAGGCGAACGCCGCCCGCTTCCAGATACGAAGCGTTTCCGGAGGAGCCGCTGCACAACGGCGAAAACAACATAACGAAAATACTCCTTCATCCCAAACCGCCGTCCGGCGGTGAAAACGATATGGGACGCGCGCCTGCGCGACGCTGTCAAAGACAACATGGTGTGGCGTGTCCCTGCCCGTAAAGCATATCTAGTATAGCATACGCTGCGGCAAATCAACAGGGATTCACCGCCGGAGGGTTTGCGTCTTTCGCTGGAGCGGCGCGCCGGAATTTGCTATACTGATGCATATGGACAGATCGACCAAACGCGCATACGCAAAGCTCAACCTCACGCTCGGCGTGCTGTATAAGCGCGCGGACGGCTACCACGCGCTCGACTCCGTCATGCAGACCATAGACCTGTGCGACACCGTCACGGTGGAGCGCGCGCGCGACATTGTGGTGACGGCTACGGGCATGGTGCTGCCCTACGACAACACGCTGCGCCGCGCGGCGGAAGGGTACCGCGCGCTCACGGGGCGCGGCGCGCATATCCGCGTGGTCAAACGCATCCCTGCCGAGGCGGGGCTTGGCGGCGGCAGCGCGGACGCCGCCGCCGCGCTCAACGCCCTGCAGGAGCTCTATGGCGAAGTGGATGAAAAGACGCTGATCGAGATCGCGGCGAAGGTCGGCGCGGACGTGCCCTTCTGCCTGCGCGGCGGCACGCAGCGCGCCGAGGGCATCGGCGAGGTGCTCACGCCCGTGCGCGGCATGAAGCTGCACCTGCTCGTGGCGAAGCCCGCAGAGGGCGTCTCCACCAAAAAGCTCTTCTCGCAGCTGCGGCTGCCGCGTGCGATGCCCGACACGAGCGCCGCGCTCAAAGCGCTTTCCGATGGAGATCTCGACGCGCTCTGCCCGCTTTTGTACAACGTGCTGGAGGAGCCGGCGGTCGGGCTCGTGCCTGAAATCGGCCGGCTGAAGGCGGGGCTGCTTGCCGCCGGAGCCAAGGCAGCCTGCATGAGCGGCAGCGGCAGCGCCGTCTTTGGCGTATTTGCGGACAAAGCCGCGGCGGAGGCCGCGCTGCCCCGGTTGGACGGCGCGTCGTTTGCCCGCGTCTGCGAGAGCATCTAGCACGTTGCCCGCGCGCGCAGGGGTGTAGCCGCGCTGTTTCGGCAAAGTGAACAATCCGAGAAAAATCGCAAAAACAGGTGCATTATCCGCGTGTAATTCGATACAATCACGATACGGACGCATTGTTACATGCCCGTTCCCCGTACTTTGATCTCGGAGGCTCTATGAAGAAACGACCGACCCGCTTTCGAAGAAGATTCGCGTTTGCGCTTGCGCTGGCGCTGCTTTTGCTCGCCGTTCCGCTTTCCTCCGCACCGGCGGACTCCGGCGTGCAGTATATCCGCGTGCTGCTCTCGACACAGGGCGCCCAGTCGATGAGCATCCCCGTCCAGGGCACCTATTCGCTCGCGCAGACGCAGCGCACGTTTACAGGCGGCACGCTGACGCTCTCGGCCAGCGGGAGCACGGTCACCGTCACGCACTCGAGCGAAGGGCTGCTCTACTCGGGCAGCGGGGCCACCATCGAGCGCACGGATCTTTCACGCGAGGCAGGGTATCTCACCATCAAGACCGCGGCGGGCACGCGAAACTACCTCGGCAACCTGCAGATCGGCGCAAGCAGCGGCGTGCTGACGGTGGTCAACCGCGTGCCGCTGTCGCACTATCTCTACGGGGTCGTCGGGTATGAGATGAGCAACACCTTCCCGCTTGAGGCGCTCAAGGCGCAGTCTCTTGCGGCAAAGGGGTATGCGCTGCTCAAGATCCGCCAGAGCGGCTCCTACGATATTTTGGATACCGCAGATGACCAGGTGTATAAAGGCTATGACCCCACAAGCCAAAATGTGATCAACGCTGTGGATGCGACCATGAGCGACGTGCTGTACTACAACAACGTGCCGCTTCTTTGCTACTATGCTGCGAGTAACGGCGGCTGGATGATCCTCCCGTCCGACCGGTGGACAAGCCCGATCTACGACGGCGCCTACAACTACGGCGTGGACCCCTACGACCTGCAGAACCCCTCCACCCCTGTGGAGAAGGTGTTCATCTCCGGCATCTACAGCGAAACGGATATGGGGACCGCGGCGTTTGCGTTTCTCGATGCGCGGCTCATGGCGGCGGTCGCCGCGCGCGGCGTGATTCCGGCAAACCACTATTTTGGCGGTGTGCAGTCGATCGACAGCGTGACGTCCTCCGGTACGGCGGGATATGCGGACGATCTCAACCACCTGAATGTAACCGTGACGGCGACCATTCGCGCCTACCTGAACGAATCGCTGATCCCCACGCCGACGCCTACGTTTGAGCCGACGCCAAGCCCGACGCCCACGTTTGCCCCCACGCCTTCTCCAACGCCGACGGTATCCCCGACGCCGTCCCCGAGTCCGACACCGGATGGCATGACGCCGACGCCGTCGCCCACACCGCTGCCCGACGGGGTTACGCCGAGCCCGACGCCCACATTGGACCCAACTCCGAGCCCGACGCCTACATTTGAGCCGACGCCGAGCCCGACGCCTGCGTTTGAACCGACGCCGTCGCCCACGCCCGCCATCGAAACGGTGAAGACGAGCCAGGTGAGCGTGAGTTTTTCATTTGACGAGTTGGTTGCGGCGGGGCTGTTTCGCTCCGAAGTGCTCAAGATTTGCTATGCAGCGCCGACGGACGGCGGCTGGTATCTCTACCATGCCAGATATGGACACGGCGTGGGCATGAGCCAGCGCGGCGCGCAGTACATGGCGAATATCGGTATGACCTATCGCGATATTCTCGCGTTCTACTACCCGGGCGCGACGCTCGGCACCATGGCGTACGTATTTCCCGAAAGCGTCGGAGAGTCGCAGCCGGCCTCGGTGCAGACCGCTCCCTCTACGGGGAAGGTCAGCGGCGGAACGGTCAACATACGCTCCAAGGCCTCCACGGCGGGCAGCGTGGTGGAGCAGCTCGCTGCCGATACGCAGGTGACGCTGCTCGGCATGACGGGGGATTGGTACTACGTCTCCGCCCCGAGCGGGAAGACGGGCTATATCCGCCACGACTATATCACGCTCACCGGCTCGGCGCTGATCGCGCAGGGCAAGATCTCCGCAAGCGCGGTGAATTACCGCACGGGGCCCGCTACAAGCTACGCGGCGGTCGGCCGGCTTTCGCAGGATACGCAGCTTGGCATCTATGGCATGGTTGACGGATGGTACAAGGTCAAAGCCATGTCCACGGGGCAGGACGGATTCATCAGCAAGGATTACGTGATCATCACGCAGGCGGTTGCGGACACTTCGGCCGTGTCCCCGAGTCCGGCGCCGGCGGCGACGCAGACGGCCGCTGCCGCAACGCCAACGCCGACGCCGACCGCAACAGAGCAGGATGCGACGCCGATTCCGACCGCGCAGGGCGCGACGAGTACGCCGGTGGCAACGCCCGCGCCGACGCTCGCGCCGGAGTTCGCCGCTTCCGGCGTGCTCAACGCCGGCGGCGTCAATATCCGCGCGGGGGCGAGCACCTCTACCAGAAGCTATGGCCGGCTGATGAAGAGCACGGCCGTCGATATCTATGAAAAGACCGGCTCGTGGTATCGCGTGCGCGTGAGCGCCACAGGCCTGGAGGGATATGTCTACGCCAAGTACATCAGCCTCATGCAGCTGAGCAGCACCAGCAGTTCCGGCACATCCTCCAGCGCAGGCTACATCAACGCCAGCGGCGTGATGCTGCGCGGCGGGCCGGATACGCGCTACAACAGCCTCGGCAGAATGGCGCGCAACACCAGCGTGAAAGTGATGGGCTCGATGGGCGGTTGGTACCAGATCGAGGTGCCCTCCGCCAAGCTCACCGGCTATACGTTGGCAAAGTATGTAACGATGACCGGCACGGTGAAGGCGGATTCGACCATCGGCGTCGTGACCGGCAATCTCAACCTGCGCGCGCAGCCCACCTCCAGCAGCAGCTCGCGGATTTTGCAGGTCATGTCCAAGGGGGCGACCGTTACGGTCTACTCCGTCGTAAACGGCTGGTGCTATGTCGATTACCTGGGTACGAAGGGCTATTGCTCCGCGGCGTACATCAAGCTCGGTTGACCCCTGCGCGGCAGCCGCCGCGCCGAAAGGAAGACGAAATACTCCATTGGATAGAAAACTGCTCAATCGCATCTTTTTACTCACGGCGGCGGGCGTGATGCTGGTGCTCGGCGCCGTCGGCGCGCTGCGCGCAGCGCGCTCGAAAGCGCAGACCGGCCTCGTGATTATGGAACAGGTGCAGACCGATCCGGTCAACATGGAGACGGTGGAGGTATCCCCGGCGCCGACGCAGGAGCCGGTTACCTACCAAAACACCGTGGTGTTGCTGGTTGACCGCAAGCCGGTCATGACGCTGCGCTCGGAGCTCGCGGCCAAGCAGATGCTCTGGGAATACCTCAGCAGCAACGCGGTTGCACCGGAGGGGGAGACATTTGTCTCCGCCCGGTTTGACTGTGAGCTGATCCTGACGCAGGGCGACCCGCTTGTCAAGCCGCTGGAGACCGGCGAGGCGCTGGCGCTGCTGGCGGGCGATCCGGCGCTCGTGCCCGTTTTCGTAGTCACGCTGCGCACGGAGACCGCCGAGGGCAGCCCGGAGGTCACGCAGACCGAAGAGGCGGCGCTGCCGAAGGGCGCGCGCATCGTTACGCAACTCGGCACGGGAACGCTCACGCAGACAAGCGTGCAGGCGGTCTACCGCGCGGGTGCGCTGCAGGAGACGGGGTTGCCCGAGACCAGGACGCTACGCGAGGGGCGCGCCACCATCGTGCGCGCGGGCACATATACCAAGGCGGATACCTCCGGCACACCCGGCCGCCTGGAGGGCGCGGAGGGCAAGAGCAAGGGCGAGCTCAAGCTTGCCTATCCGATGCGCGGGCAGGTGCTGCACTACTTTGGCTATGTGGATGGACGGATGAACTACGGCCTGGAGATCAGCAACAGCGCAGGCACGAGCATCGTTGCCCCGGGAGAGGGCGTCGTGGTGTACTGCGGCGAGCGCGGGGCGTATGGATTCGTTGTGGATATCGACCACGGAAACGGCTTTGTTTCGCGGCTGACGCACCTGAGCGACGTGCAGGTGGAGATGAATCAGCGCGTGTTTCTCGGCGATACGGTCGGCAAGCTGGCAGCGGACGAGGACGGCGGCAAGCCGGTTTTGCACTATGAGCTGATCATAGACGGCATCCCCTACAACCCGCTGTACTATATCGGCTGACGCACTGCGATATGGGAAAAGCACGCCGGTGTCACCGTAGCCGCAGGCCCTTCGGGATATGATTCTTGAGCACTCCGTCCACCGCCTTTCCCCAGCCGACCGGGTGGCCGAGCACCGTTGCGGGGCACCAACCGGAAAGAGCGGGGCGGCATGCGACGGTCTCGCCTGCGAGAAAGCGCGTTTGCGCGCCTGCCTCCAGCGGCATCGCCGCGCGAAACGCGCCGGCGGGGTATGCCAGCGCGAGCGCGTGGCCCGGTGTGAAACGGCCGCTTTTGATCTCCCCTGCGAGTACGCCCGCGCGGATGATATGCAAGCCGCCCAGTTCCTGCGGCAGCAGCGCGGGCGGGAGCAGCACCCTGCCGTCCGGCAAGCGCATCGCCTCCGGCGGCTCGGCGATAAACGACTCCCGCCAGAATGCCTCAAACGTGGGTATGCGCTCGCCGGCGGGCGCGGCGAAGGGGATCGAATGCGCAGACGCGCCCTTCGCGCGAACGAGCGCCGCCATGAACTGCCCCTCTCCGGGAGACGTATGCGGATACATGCGGTGGGTTTCGATCAGCGAGAAATCCGGGTGCGCGGATAAAAATTGTTCGATGACCCCCTCGTTTTCTTCCTGCGAAAAGGTACAGGTGGCGTAGACAAGCCGACCGCCGCCCTTGAGCAGCAGCGATGCGCTTTCGAGGATCTGCCCCTGCCGCGCGGCGCAAGCCGCCACATGCTCCGGCGACCACGCGCGCACCGCCGCCGCATCCTTGCGAAACATCCCTTCGCCGGAGCAGGGGGCGTCCACCAGCACCACATCGAAGCACGCGCCGAGCGAGGCGACCAAAGCGTCCGGCCGCATGCAGGTGACCAGCGCGTTTTGTATGCCCAGGCGCTCGATGTTGCCCGCAAGAATCTCCGCGCGGCTGCGCACCGGTTCATTGGCAACGAGAAGGCCCGTGTTTTGCATCATGGCGGCGAGCTGCGTCGCCTTTCCGCCCGGCGCGGCACACAGGTCGAGCACTGCCATACCGGCCTCCGCCTGCGTCAGTGCGGCGGGTGCCTGCGCCGTAGGCTCCTGTACATAGCACAGCCCCGCGGCGTGCAGCGGATGGCGGCCGATGGCGACATCGTCTCCAAAGAAGAAGCTCTCCGGCAAGACGCCTGTGGGGGAGAGCGAAAAATCCGCCAGCGCGAGAAAATCCGCCGCGGTGGTCTTGAGCGGGTTGACGCGAAGGGCGCGCCTTGGCGGCGCTTCCATGGCGGCCAGATAGCCGGCAAACCCGCGCGTCCCCAGCTGCGCACGCATGCGCACCAGATACGCCTCCGGCAGGTTTGGCATGCGTGTTTCCCCCCTTCGTTGCATCTGTTACACCATTTTAACACAATACACGGGGCCGCCCGCCTGCGATTCGTCGGAATCGTTTTGGGGCAGCCCCGTTGCCTTGCGCGCGCTATTCGTGCTGCGCAGAGATCGCGTCGATGTCGTATGGCGTCTCCTGATAGACGAAGTAGTTCAGCCAGTTGGAGAACAGCAGCGAACCGTGTGCGCGCCAGGTGATCATCGGCGGCAGGGTGTCGTCGTCGTTTGGATAATAATTTTTCGGAATTTCGATGGGCTTGCCCGCCGCCTGGTCGCGGCGGTACTCCAGCTCCAGCGTCTTGGCGTCGTATTCGCTGTGTCCGGTGACGAACACGCGCCGTCCGTCGTGCGAAGCTGCAAGATACAACCCGGCCTCTTGCGATGTCGCGAGGATATCGAGATCGCGTATCTTCGCCGCGTCCGATACGAAGATGGTCGTATGCCGCGAGTGCGGCGCCATGAACTGCTCGTCGAATCCGCGCAACAGCTTGTGAGAGCGATCCAGCACCACGTGCGGAAAGATGCCAAACATCTTCCTGGGCAGGGGCCGCTTCTCTACGCCGTAAAAGTGATGCAGCGCCGCCTGCGCCGCCCAGCAGATGTAGAGCGTGGAGTAGACGTTGTGATCCGCCCAATCCATGAGACGCACCAGTTCATCCCAGTATTGCACGTCCTGAAAATCCAGATTTTCCACCGGCGCGCCCGTGATCACAAGCCCGTCGAAATGCTCCTGCTTTACGTCGTCAAACGTCCGGTAAAACGAATCCAGATAGTCCTGCGAGATATTTTGGCTCTGGTAGGTGCCGGTGCGCAGCAGCGTCACCTCCACCTGCAGCGGCGTGTTGGCAAGCAGGCGCAGGATCTGCGTCTCGGTCGTCTGCTTGGTCGGCATAAGGTTCAGAATCGCGATGCGCAGCGGGCGTATGTCCTGTTGCGCCGCGCGCTGCTGTGGCATGACAAAGATGTTCTCCTGCGCGAGCAGGTCGCCCGCGGGAAGTCCGTCCGGAATTTTGATCGGCATATATCGTAACCTGCTTTCGTCAATCTTGCTGCTGCACCTTTTCCTTGCGCCGCGCCGGGAAAGGGCATAAAAAACCGCCGTTCGGCGTTCTCCCGCCTGCGAATAGATCGCAAGCATCGGCTCCGCCGCCGGCGCCCGTATGAATCGATGGTGGTTTCGCACGCTGCAAACGCAGTTTATCTCCCGGCAGGCGGGCGCAAACGCCCTGCCCGGCTGCGGGAACGGTCATCTTGCCTCCTAGACGAGAGGGGCTGCCGCCGCCGCATCCGCTTGCACAGCGTGCTGCCGCATTCGCATGGCGGACAAAAGCGCGGCGTACGCAAGCAGCCGCCCTGCGCGGGGGCCGCTCTGCTTACGATGCGGTTTTCTGTTTGCCGTCTGCATGGTGTGGCACGCTCCTGTTGCCCGGATGGCGGTCGCGTTCGACCGGTGTGACTACTATCCTATCAAAATCATTTCGGTTTTTCAAGCGCTATTGCGCCGAATCTTGCCGCAGGCGGCAAATTCTGCGTTTTCGTGTGGTTTTTGGGGAGGCGCGGCGCCGGGGCGCGGCCGACGCTTGCGCGGGAGCTCCATGGTGCGTTTCGCCGGAGTTTGCAATTGCGTTGCAATCTCTCGCGGCGAAGGCGTTGACAGGACGGAATGCGAGGCGTATGATATATGCGTATTAGTACGAGTAATACACTAGCCGGGGCAGGCAGCGCGCCCTGCGCTGCGGCAGACGGCCGGTGGGATAACTCGTTGGCGACCAGGGAGGAACGATGCAGGAAAACACGCTGATCGACGTGCGCAACGTCAAGAAGGTTTACCGCGTGGGCTCTGTGGATGTACACGCACTGCGCGGGGCGGATCTTAAGATCGCCTCCGGCGATATCTGCTCCATCATCGGGCGCAGCGGCTCCGGAAAATCCACGCTGCTCAATGTGCTTGCCGGATTGGAGAAGGTGACCGCGGGTGAGATCGTCATCGCGGGCAAGCACCTCGAGCGTATGACGCAGGGCGAGCTGATCCTCTTTCGCCAGAAGCGCGTCGGCTTTATCTTCCAGTCCTTCAACCTCATGCCGTATTATACCGCGCTGGAGAATGTGGCGCTTCCGCTGTCCTTCAGCGGCGTCCCGACCACTGCGCGGCTTAAGCGCGCCAAGCGGATGCTCGACCTCGTAGGGCTCAAGACGCACATGAACCATAAGCCCAGCGAACTCTCCGGCGGACAGCAGCAGCGCGTCGGTATCGCGCGCGCGCTGGTGACCGATCCGCAGATCGTCTTTGCGGACGAGCCGACGGGCAACCTCGACTCCGCCACTTCAGACGAGGTGATGCGCGTGATCATCGACATCCTGCGCCAGCAGAAGAAAACGCTGGTCATGGTCACGCACGACGCGCATATCGCCAGCTTTGGCGACAAGATCATTCACCTGCTCGACGGCAGAATTACGGATATCGCAGTCAATCAACAGGACGACACCACACAAAACGAACCGCGTGTTCGGGAAACTGAGGGTATTTTGAATGCGTAACATGAAGAAACTTCGGCTCCTTGCGTTCTTGCTGGCGCTGACGCTCGCGCTCACGGCGCTGCCGCTTTACGCGGCGCTGGCGGACGACGCCGGCCACATCGTATTGTTTGAGGATGTGACGGACGACACGGAAAAGTCCTACCTCGAGACCGTTTCCGGCGCGCCGGGCGATACGATCACCGTCTATGTCCCGATCTTGAACAAGAATCTGGCGAATGCGACCAACATCCAGTGCGCGCTGCCCGTTTCGACGGACGCGGCCGCTTTCCCGTTTGACGCGGCCGCCGATCTGAGCGCGTCCGCGCTCAAGAAATGGGACGATACCAACAAGGAGCTGGTCAACTGGGACGGCTCCGCGCTGGCGCAGGGTGAGCGGGCTTACTTTAAGGTGAGCGGGAAGCTGCTCTCCACGCTCACGGCAGGCAACTATTACCTGCCGTTTCGGATCACCTACAGCGACGGCTCCGGCACGCTGACGGACACGGTGTCGGTCTTTATCTACGTCCGCGAAAAAACCGCGTCCTCATCCAGCAGCGGCGGCTCCAGCTACAAGAGCAAGCCCAAGGTCATTCTGGAGTCCTACAACTTCGATTCGGACACTATCTATGCCGGCGATACGGTCACGCTGCGCCTTGTGGTGGCCAACACTTCCACGCGTGAAGCCATCACCAACCTTACGCTGGACTTTGCCAATGAAGCGGGCGTCGTTCTCCCCGCGCCGGGCGGCAGCAACAGCGTATACATCGGCACCATTGATAAAGACGAAGCGTATGTGCTCTCCATCAAGCTGCAGGTGGCGCCGGACGCGGAAGCCAAGTCGCAGCTTTTGACCATCAAGCTCTCGTACGAAGGCACGAAGAATCGCAGCGATTTTGAAGAGACTGCAAACGTCAACGTACCGGTGCGGCAGAAGGCCCGCGTGCGCATCAACGACCCCATCGTGTACGACGACCCGTGGATTGGCAGCAACGTCTCCGTTGGCGTCACGATCTATAACCTCGGCAAATCCACATTGTATAACTGCATGGTGGATGTCGTTGGCGACGGGCTCACCTTGGAGGAAAGCTACTTTGGCGGCAACGTTGTCGCGGGCGGCACGGTGCGCGCGGATCTCAACGTAACCCCGACCGTCGGCGGCGAGCTTGACGCCAAGGTGCGCGTGACCTATGAAGACGTCAACGGCAACGCGACCGAAGAGCTGCTGCCGCTGAGCATGTTTGTCAATGAGGATACGCCGAGTGAGATGGCATCCTCCGGCAACGGCGGCATGGAGATTCCGGGCGACGCTCCCGCGAGCGCAAATATCGGTTGGATCTTTTGGACGCTTGGCGGCGTAGCGGCCGTTACGGGTCTTGTCTTCCTCGGGATCAACAGGAAGAAGAAGCGCGAACGCGCGCTCGAAGAAGAGTGACCGTCCGGCGCAAAAAAGCGCAACTGGAGGAACGATGAGCATTACAGATCTGCTGTCCACAGCGTTTTTGAACCTGTGGCGGCGTAAATTGCGGGCGTTTCTGACCGTTCTCGGCATGGTCATCGGCGTGGCGTCCATCGTGGTGATGGTGTCTCTCGGCATCGGCATCCGGCAGGCGACGGTCGAGAGCTTTGCGGGGACCGGCAGTCTGACGACCATTCGCGTCAGCTCATGGTCCTATGTTTCCAGCGGAAACGGCGGATCCTCCCGCGAAAAGGAACTCAACAAAAAGGCGATTGCCGAGTTCAAAAAGATCGAAGGCGTGCAGGCGGTTATGCCGCTCGTGGAGACCTACGGCATGCTCAAAAGCGGCCGCTATGCAACGGACGTCTCCATCCTCGGCGTGACCGAGGAGCAGGCGGAGCAGTTTGGCATCACGCTCTCCAAGGGAACATTCCCCGGTGCCGGTGGATCCACCACCTACGATATCGTGCTTGGCGCATGGGTGCTGCAAAACTTCTATGACCCCGACAACTACCGGCAGGCGGTGGACAGCAACGGCAATCCCAAGGTGACGGAAGCGTCCCGCATGCAGCTGACCTTTGACTACCGCAATGTCTACACCCAGTATGCGGTCTCCATTTCGGGTGAGGACGAGGAGGAACAGACGCCGCTGGGCGGCCTGTACAAGCTCCGCGTCACCGGCATCATGGACGAGGGCAACAACGACTTTTCCTACTACTGCATCATGGAGGCGACGCAGTTGGAGAAGCTCGCCAAGGCAAACGATGATTATGTCGGCTTCGAGGCCGGATCATACAACACCGTTCTTGTCAAATGCGCCGAGATCGAAGACGTTAAATCCGTAAAGACGGCGATTGCCGAGATGGGTTACGGCACCTACAGCCTGCAGGACGCGGTGGAGATGGCGGAGAAGAGCACGCAAAACGTGCAGTATCTGCTCGGCGCCATCGGCGGCGTTGCGCTGCTCGTCGCGGCGATCGGCATCATGAACACGATGATGATGAGCATCTTCGAGCGTACGCGCGAGATCGGCATCATCAAGGTGCTCGGCTGCCGCATCGACAACATCGCAGGCCTGTTTCTTGCGGAGGCTGCGTATATCGGCCTCTTTGGCGGCGCGCTGGGCATGGGGCTGAGCTTCGGCATCTCTGCGCTGCTCAACGTATTTCTCGCCAGCTCGGGCCTGCGCAGCATCATCCCGGCCTATCTGGTGTTTGGGGCGGTAGGCTTCTCCATCGTCGTCGCAATTGCGGCGGGCATGTATCCGGCGATACGCGCGATGAAGCTCTCTCCGCTTGCGGCCATCCGAAACGAATAGCAACCGGCCAACCAAAGCTCCCGCGGAGGACTCTGCGGGAGCTTTTTGTTGTGGCTGCGGCGGCATATAAAATTACGCTTTGCGTTTTGTGTCAATGCAACGTATAATGAATCTTGCCGCGAAAAAGCGGCCACGCACCCCTCCAAACGGGCGCGGAGAGAAGGATTGAACCAATCATGAAGATATATGACATCTCGCGCGATCTCATCAAAGCGCTGCCCTACCCGGGCGACGAGCCGCCCCGCCTGAAGGCCGTGCATCGCATGAAGGACGGCGAGAGCTACAATCTCAGCCGCCTTGAGGCGAGTATGCATGCAGGCACGCACGTGGACGCGCCGCTGCATTTCATCGCAAACGGCAAGGACGTTGCCGCCCTTCCGCTGACGCAGTTTATAGGCGAATGCGTGGTGCTCACGGTGCCCAAGACACCGCTGGATGCCATGTATTTTATGAAACGGCCATTTGCGCCGCGCATCCTGCTGCACGGTGCGGGACAGCTCACCGAGAGTGCCATCGGTTATCTCTATAACCAGGGCTGTGTGCTCATCGGTACCGATCGGCAGTCCATCGGTTCGTATTCAGACGAGCTTTCCGTTCATGTCTCGCTGCTGGGATATGGCATCGCCGTGGTTGAAAACCTCGACCTGCGCGGCGTGCCGGACGGACGCTACACGCTCTATGCGCCTCCGCTGAAGATCTCCGGCGCGGAGGGCGCGCCCTGCCGGGCGGTGCTGCTTTCGCAAGAGGAATAGGCTGCGATCATAGCGGCAGCCGGGCGGCGAAAATCGGGCAGGGTCATAGATCGATCTTCCCGGCGATGTGGATCGCATCCAATCGTTCCAAGCAAACCTCTTCGAGTGAAAAACAGATTTCCGGTTCCGCTTGACGGAAAACGAAGCTGTTGTCTATCCGGTCGTCCGCATTTGATTTCAAATAATGCAGCGGGGCGCTTGAGCCGTCTTCATAGATGGCCTCGGCGGTATCCAGAACGAACAGTGCCGGGCATTTTGCAGGCGAAAAGCGAACATACGCGATACCTTCCTTGCCATGCATTGCGCGCAAGTCAAAATAAGCGGCATAGGTGTAATCGGTTATGCCCAGAATCTGCTCATAGTGGCGGGGGTCCCCCTGCTGATTTTCGTTTAGGAACACATCCAGCTGCGTGTTCACATAGCATCTACCGGTCGGTGGGCTATCCGGCAGGCTTTGGACATGCCACCGGGCAACCGCTCGCTTCAGCGCTGTTTTGGCCGCATGCCATGCGCGCCTGCTGCTTTTTTTGCAAATCAATACGGAATCGTGCCATACGGCGTCATATTCCCTAAAGTCGAAACGGGTGCGCTGTGTAAAGACCTCTTTCACATCCAGGTCGGCGTAGCGCGCCAGAGCGGAGAGGCCGTCTTCATAAGAGCGCCAGCAATCGAGCGGATACCGGTGCAGCATTCCCGCGGAAGGCACGATCAAGCAGCATAACCCGCCGGGTTTGAGGATGCGCGCGATCTCCAGCATACTCACCCAGAAGAACTCGATATGCTCGAATGCCTGGCCAGATACCACAACGTCGAATGAATTCGATGGAATTTCCTTCCAATGGTAGACGTTTTTCAGCGTGATATCCACATTGTTGCCTGCGACGATATCCACCCCTGTATACCGCCAGCAGGGTGCCGCAAACAAGCTTCTATAAGAAGCATAAGCCGTGTTTTCGTCGAGACACTGGCTGCCGATGTCTGCGATGGACAGCGGCAGCGTGTCAACCAGATAACGGCTGACGAAGCGTTGCATGTTCAAATAAGAACTCTTATGCATAACTCCAGCTCCTGCTGCTCAATACGGCGGAAGATGGCTGGTGTCCACCGTTGGGATGAGCGTGTCCATGCGGAAATGCGGGTTAAACCAGGGGTCTCCATACAGCATTTTCTCCGCCCAATCCTGCATGAAGCGCTCCGACTCCGTAAGCGACGGAGATGGATCGCTGTTTGCTTTGGCGGAAGCGGTATCCGCATGCCGGTAGAGCGTGGCATAGGGCGCCACGACGTTGGAGCGCTTTTGATCCAGCAGGCGAAGGCAAAGGTCCGCATCGGCCAGCGCTTCATAGTGGCTGCTGAATCCGTTCGCTTCCAGAAACAGGCTGCGTTTGATCATCATGCATTCCCAAGAGAGCGCGCTTACATTATGTGCGGACAACAACAGCCCTATCTGTCCAACATCGCTTCGCGACGCTCCGCGATACACGTGTCCCGCCGTGCCGTTGAGGCCAAGCACAAGCCCGGCGGTATAGACGGTGTCGTTGATGAAGAATAGCTTCGCACCGACCGCGCCCACATCGGCTCTTTGGGAATAGGAAAGCAGCGTTTCCAGCCAGTCGCCGGAGATCACATGTGTATTGGGGTGCAAAAAGAGCAGGTGCTCGCCAAAGGCTTGCTCGGCGGCGAGGTTATACAGCGATGCGACGTTCTTTGCCTCCGGCAGGAATAAAACACGCGTTTGCCCGTCGTTTTCGCGCGGCATATTGGGTTCCAGCGCATAATCCTCGCGTGAGCCGCCGTATGCCAAAAGCAGCTCAAAATGTCGATAATCGCTCTTTTCCAGAATGGAGTCGATGCAGCGCACCGCATTGGCTCGTCCGTTGGGCATGCACCCGATTACGATGCTGATCAGAGGGGTTCCCACGACCGTAAAGCGCACATGATACATCCCGATCAAACCCTTCAAAAACTGGACCTCGCCCTGCGCGCCGAGCTGGACCAGGTGGTCTTTTAGCGCCTTGCGTGCAGACTCCACCGCGTAGGGCTTAACATCGATGCTCATCGATACGCTTCCGCTGTGCCGCCGCCAATAGTACAGGATCTTTCGCACATGCGCAATTTTTCGTGCAAGGCGGCATAACTGAAGAATATAGTAGTAGTCCTGTGCGCCGTCCATATCGGTGCGGTATTCGCCCAGTCGTTCGGCTAAAAAGCGGCTGTAGCACAAGAAGTGACACATGTAGTTGCCGCTTAAGATCGTGTAGCTGCCGTAGTCCGGCTTCAGGATGTAGGCGACGATGTTTTTGGGGCCATTTTGAAAGAGCACCTCATCCGAAAAGATCACATCGGCGTGTTCATACATAACGGTTTTCGATACTTCATACAGGGCGGAGGGGTGCAGGAGATCGTCGTGATCCAGCATCGCATAGTAGTCGCCTTGCGCCATGCTGCGGGCGGCATTTGTATTGCCGCTGATGCCCATGTTTTCGGCGAGCTTTCTGTATTTGATGTTCTTGTGTCGACGCGCGTATTGTTTTGCGATTTTCTCGACATACGGGTGGCGTACATCGCTGCCGTCGGCAAGGCAGAGCTCCCATCGATCGTATGTTTGATTCAAAACGGAATCGATCATCTCGCGAAGCATGCGCGGCGGGGTGTTGAAGAGCGGAACGATCACGCTGATGTACGGTCCGTTGACGGGGACGGAATCCACCTGATAACGCAGGCTTTCAAACGGGGAAAAATCCAGCACATTCAGGCTCTTGCCTTTGAAATGCCGCAATAGAAAGCGTCGGTTTCTCATCTGCTGCGGTACGGCCGAAACACCGTTGTCCTTGATGCAGGCTAGGATGCTGTAGAGATAGCGCACCCCCGGTGCGCGGCGCGCAACGTACTTGACGGCCCGTTTCAGCAGGCGAAAAGGCAGCGTCAGCCGCCAGGATAGCGTATGGCGCATGGTGTCGGCCGTCGTTTTGAGCTCCTGAAATGCCCGGCGCAGTCCCGCTTCGGAGGCAGAGACTCTCTCAACCGCGGCACGGCAGGCGCTTGCCTCCGTTGCAATCCAGTCGCTCTGGGCGTCCAGTTGCCCCTGCATCTGGGACAGAGCTTCCTTCGCCTGCCGCAATGGCTCCGTAAACAGGTCTGCCAGCTTCCCCGGCACAGAGTCTCTGCGGCAGACGCAGAAGGCATAGCTTGTGACTTTAAACAACTGCGGCGTTTTCAACTGGTCAAAGCCGAGGCTGTCGAACCGGTTCAGCCAATACTTCATCGGCTGGGCATTCACGTGATACGGGTCGCCTTCAGCGCTGGGGCAGGCGCTGATATAGAGGACGTCGCCCCAGGAGCAGAGGGCCTCCAGAGCCGCCTGGCTGTCCTCTTCATACAGATGCTCCAGAACCTCCACGCAGTAAACAAGGTCGTACTTCTGCGGAAACGAAGCGGGAAGCTTCCCGTCTGCAAGGGATGCGACTGCGCAGAAGGGAGCGTATTTTTCCGGCACATGAGAAATGGCATATTCCGAGACATCGATGCCATAGGCTTCCACGCCCCGGTCCCGGAGCCTGGTGAGCAGAAACCCGTGGGCGCAACCGACATCGAGCATGGTTTTTGGATGGAACTGTTCCACGATCTTGTCTGCAATCCATTCAAACAGCGCGCCAAAAGTCTCCTCTGTATACCCTTGGCCGGCATATTCGTGATAATACTGACTGGTGTACATTTCGCTGTAGCTTTGCTTTTTTGGCATAACGCCTCCTGATGCTGTTTTTATATGACGAGATCCAGATAATGCTCCGTTCGGATCACATCGGAATCCTCTGCGCCGAGCAGTACATGAATCGGTGCTGCAAGATCGAATGCGGCATGGCTTAGGTCGGTCAGGCAGAAAAATTCCCGGCCTCCTTTCGCGGCTGCGTCGTGTTGCGACGGGGCTTTTGTCGCGGCATACACCACGCTGCTGCAGCCTTGCTGCAAAACGATGCGAAACGCTTCGACCGGCAGACGGTCGCTCTCCACCCAACCCGACAATTCCAAAAAGCGATTGTCCCAAAGGATCGCGTGCTCTATGAAATAACGAAAGCTGTCGTCTCTGCGGCATGGCAGCATTGTGCGGGGTTCCCGGCAAAGCATCCGGTCGGCCAGCGAGGCCTGACGGAGCAGCAATTCCTCCGAGAAAGTTTCGGTGGAAACCGGCTCGCTCAGCAAAAGAGCGTGGTCCATGGCGTTTGAGCCGAAAGAGATGTATTCGTTGCCGCGAAAAGATCCTCGGTCGATTTGAAAATTGCAATGAAAGAAAAATAACACAGGATCTGCTGCGTGGCTGGGAGAGGGGATTATGCCGGTATCCAGCCCGGAATCGGTGGGTGGATTGGCAGATACAAAACTGTAATCCAGATGCGGATCGCCCAACATATCCAGATCTTTCTTGAGCGCGAGAAGACGGTTTGGATCGAGCCGCTCATCTGCTATGTCGTTGAAGGGGCAACGGAAGGAATGGGTTGCCGGCGCAATCTCCGCGTGCGCCCTCTTTGCGAGCTCGACCAACCCGTCGTAATTGGTCCTGAGCACCATAGTTGTCAGCAGTATCTTTGGAGCAGCGGGATTGACGGAGAACGTATCCTGCAGCAGCTTCAGATTGTCATAGAATGCCTTGGGTTCGACGCCCATAAGCAGCCGGTACGTTGCCTTGTCGTAAGTTTCCAAAGACACGTTTACGTATCCGATACCGGAGCTTGCGAGCCGCCGCATTTCTTCCGGCGAAAACACCCTTGCCAGATTCGTCGTCAAAAGAACCTGTTTGACATATTCTGGCGGTATCTGCTCCAGAAAGGAAAGAAACTGCGGATGCAGGGTTGCTTCATACGCGCAGCCCAGAAGGATTGGCGCGCCCCGTTCGAGGAGCGGGAGAAGGTTGAGAAAGTTGCTGAAATTAGCGGCACTGATATTGCGCGGTTGCTGCGATTGATGCAGACCTTTTGAAATGCAGAAACTGCAGCGGCAATTGCAATAATTCGTCAAGTCGATTGCCAGCCCGCTTAGTTTCCTTGTCCGTCTTTCCAGCACAGCAAACACCTCTTTTTTTGAAGTGACGATCCTATCCTGTCCGCCTTGTGTATGGTATCATATCCCTTGTTTTTTTGCTATCGCCATTTTTCTATGTCGAACCTCCCAAACCAGCTCCAGCCGTACCGGCGTCATACACACGCGTCCACAAACCACCTGGGGTCCTCGTAATACAGATAGGTGTCCTTTTTGCCGATGCGGCAGGTGTAGCGGATGCCGCTGCCGCCGGCCTTGAGGCTCGCCGCGCGCCGTACGTCTGAAATCGACGTGATCTCAAACTTGCGTCCGTCTTCCCAAAGAACGCGCTGCGGGTGCATCACGCCCGCCTCGTCACAGGTCAACTCCACCGCGACATAGATCTTCATGTCAAAGCCCTCCCTCGTATACGCGCCCGTTGCGCGGATCATCCCAATCCGTTTTTGCTCACTGCCTGCCGATGACGCTGTCCATCGTCGCGTTTTGCAGGTAACCCACGGGGTGGACCGTGTGGTCAACCTTTGGCGCCATGAGCCCGATCTCGCGGTCCTTCAAAAACAGCGCCCGTCCGATGGCGCGGTAGCCAAAGCGCCGCCGGATGTCGTCCACGGCGGACTCAGCCGCCTCCGCCTTCCTGCGCGGGGCCTCGTCGTCGAAGAGCGAAAGCTGTACGGGATCGTCCGCGCCGACCAGGTCGGAGCAGGTCACCGTCAACGAGCGGATCGGCGTATGCCAGGCGTAGCTTTCGCGAAAGAGCTGCATGCATGTGCGCGAGATCTCGATAGTGATATTCGTGGGCCTTGCCAGCTTCGTCTGGCGGATGAAGGAGACGAGTCCGACGTCCCGCACGCCGAGATGTGCCGTTCTGGCGCGCAGGCCTTGCTCGCGCAGGCGCGCCGCGACACTCTCGGCGAGCATGGAGATGGTCAGGTACACATCCTCGTCGTTGACCAGATCGCGCGGTGTCGTCAGCCCGTTGCCGACCGACTTGACCGGCGGTTCGTCGCAGGCGCGCAGAACGGGCGCCGCGTCCCGTCCGTTGGCGAACGCATGCAGCATGGCGCCGCATTTGCCGAACTGCGCGCGCAGGAATGCCTCCGGCGTATTGGCCAAATCGCCGATGGTGACGATGCCGTATTTGAGCAGTTTCGCCTCCGTTGCGCGGCCGACGTAGAGCAACTCCCGCGCGGACAGCGGCCAGGCGACGCGGCGGTAGTTCTCGGGAGAAATTAGCGTGACCGCATCCGGTTTTTTGATGTCCGAGCCGAGCTTGGCAAACACCTTGTTGTCCGCCACGCCGATGGACACCGTGATGCCCATCTCTTCCTTGATACGGCTGCGGATGCACTCCGCAAGGCGCCTTGCATCCGCCATATCGACGGTGGAGGCCGAGACGTCCAGCCAGTTTTCGTCGAGCCCGAAAGGCTCCACCCGGTCGGAATACTCGCCGTAGATCGACCGGCCAATGGCGGAAAATTTGTGATACATGTCAAAATCCGGCTTGACCGTCACCAGCAGCGGACACTTCTGTTTGGCTTGCCAGACGGCTTCGCCGGTTTTGACGCCAAATTTCTTCGCCAGCTCGTTTTTGGCGAGGATGATGCCATGCCGCGCTTCTGGGTTGCCCGCCACGGCAACGGGATATGCCCGCAGCGCAGGATCGAGAAAACACGCTACCGAGGCGTAGAAGCTATTGAAGTCCGCGTGCAAAATCCTGCGGCTCATCGGCGTGTCCTTTCCGCCGCTTACAAGAATCTCGCGGCGAGATAATACGAACTAATGTTCGCATATATAGTATAGCGGAAACGGGAGGGATGTCAAGCGCCGGTTCGCTGCGAAAACGGCGTGGAAGTACTGTGAAAAGCGCCGGAATCCTGGCGGTCCATTCGTTTTTTGATCGGCGGATCTCACTCTTGACAGCCGTCATGCGGACGGTTATAATACACCATGTGCCGCTTAAAAACGGTACAAAAAATGGCATATGGCGGCGTAGCTCAGCTGGCTAGAGCATTCGGTTCATACCCGGAGTGTCATCTGTTCGAATCAGATCGCCGCTACCAAAAAAGCCCCGACATCGGGGCTTTTTTCTATTTCTGCTCTCGTACGATCACGTACGATAATGCGGGTTTTCTTGCCCCTTTCTTGCCAATTTCTTGCCCGATTTGAGGTCGTTTTTCGTCAGTGAAGAATACCTTATTAAGCTTGTTATCATAAATTTGCTCTATTTTATTGCTACGGCTATTCAGCACAGCAGACTCATACACTGGTATCAGTCTGATTATCAATAAATGAACCGTGAAAAAAACAAGGCGAAATTCTTATTCTTAACAATACTATGATGTGTTTTTTCGCAGACTATGCTACGATATCAATAATAATCCTTCTTTGGAAAACACGATAAAGCACAAGGAGACAGCAAAATGGCGGATATGGTTGAAATGTCGAACGTCCCAACTGAACGGACAAATGAAATCGCAAAGTCTATGGCCGAAATTGAACTTTATCCGGCTATCGTAGAAAAAACTTTAAACGTAGCACAATACTCAAAATTTCCGATTTCGCGGCTTGCTACATTTGGAACTGCTTTTGAACCCGTCACAGCCGCATTTCAATATGTAATAAGTGGTGGCAAGTCTGGTGGCAGCGGGTTATATAGAGTGACTGTTCCGCAAGGAGGACATCTAGCCACGGCTAGGGATGGATCGGGGTTTTTGGGCGGTGCTTTGAAAGCGAATAATCAAGTAGGCGCAGGGCAGTCAAGATTACATCCTCTCGCCTGTGACCCAACAATGTTGTTTATGGCAATGGCCTTAGCAAACATCGATAAGAAACTCGACACCATTCAAGAAATGCAGCAAGAGTTATTAATCTTTCTTGTTCAAAAGGAACGGTCAGAACTCAAAGGCGATATGAAATTTCTTGCGGATACATTGGCCAACTATAAGCACAATTGGAATAATGAGAAATTCAAAAATAGCAGTCATGTCAAAGTTCTTGATATTCGGCAAGCAGCTGACAGGAAGATAGATTTCTATCGAGAACAGATTGCATCGAAAATCAGAAAAAAATCATTCTTCCATAGCGATCAAGATGTGAAGAAGCAGCTTGGAGAAATTGAGTCCGAATTCAATGATTATCAGCTTGCAGTTTATTTGTTCGCCTTTTCTTCCTTCTTAGAGGTAATGTTGCTTGAGAACTTCAGCGCAGCATATCTGGACTGCATTGCTAAAAAGATCGAAGAACATTCTCTTCAATATCGCGAGCTCTATACAAAGTGCTACGATCAACTTGAGGGTTATTCCAAGACATCGATTCAATCACAATTTTTAAAGGGGCTTGCAAGCGTGAATAAGGTCGCTGGTGAGGCAATTGCAAAAGTGCCTGTTATCAGCAAATCGCAAATTGATGAAACTCTAATTAAGGCCGGAGATAAATTGGGAGAATTCAATTCAAAGAGAACAGGACAAGCTTTAAAGCAGTTTATTGAAAAACAAAGCGCTTACGTTAGGCCTTTTGTTGACAATATTAACACGGTTAACAGACTATACAACACACCAACTGAACTCCTATTTGATCAAGAAAACTTCTACCTTAGCACGGCGGAGGCCTAAATTCATTCCAACTGAAAAAAGGCCCGATGCGGCCTTTTTTGCGTTTACTGAAACGCTTTCCTCACCTTCTCCGCATCCTTCATCTGCGTTTCGTCAGCGAGATGCGTGTAGATGCGCAGCGTCGTCGCCGGATCGGCGTGTCCTAGGTACTGTTGCGCGGTCAAAACATCAGCTCCCGCGCGGTAAAGTATGGATGCGTAGTTATGCCGGAAGTAGTGCGGCGTGAGAATCGATCCTTTTCCATCGTTCTCTATGCCCGGTGCGGCTTTGAGCAAGGCAGTTTGAATCAGCCGCCAACGGCGGATGAAAGTTGCTTGCGGCCAATATTCTCCGCTGCGCGGCGCGCGGATGATGTAGCCTTTACCGATTTGGCGGTGTTGCTGCAACATGGTCATCAGCGCATCTGGAATCGGCACGGTTCGTACTGAAGTTGCTGTCTTGACCGTTCCAACGTCGCCGGTAACAAAGTCGATATCCCGTTCTACTCGCAGGGTGCGCGCGGCAAAATTGATATCTGACCAGCGCAGTCCTAGCGCCTCGCCGCGTCGGCATCCCATCACAGCGCACGTGAGAATAGCTAAGAAGCTCTCAGAAGTGCTCAGCTCGTCAAGCAGGAGGCGCATTTGCTCCGGCGTTGGTATCGTGTACTCCTTCGGCTTTGCCGTGGGTAGCTTGGCATCATCAGCAGGGTTCTTTGCAATGAGCCCTTCGCGCCGTGCCTGATCGAGTGCGAGATGAAGCAAGCTCGGTTATTTCTCGACAAACGAAAGGCACATGATTCAAAAGATGCTAAACTATGCCGCCGCGAAGCCGGACGAAGTGACCATCACAAACACCCCTGAAACGAACGGCGGGTACCTTATGGCGCGCGTTCCAAATCGTGGGTGAAGATCACGCCTCCGATCAAAAGAGAGCTCACGGATGAACAGCGGGCGGCTTATCGGGAAAAGCTAGCCGAAAAACGCAAGCGCGTTACTGCCGGAATAAAGCTCCTTCGCCGTAATAAAGACTTGATGAATCTTCGGCGCGAGTTTGAATCAATCTGCTATCGGCATAAGGGCATCACCAGCTTTCGTTCCTCGTGGTCAAGCGTGGTTGAAGATGCAGTCATTACACGCGAGCAACGCCGGGAAGCAATGGAACGGCGGCAAGCGGAAGCGCGGCAGCGGCTCGCAGAACTCGAGGCGGAGCTGGCGCGATTGGAAGAACAGAGAATCCGACGAACGACCGCTTGAAAGCCATCCCGCCTGAAATGTTTTCCCTGCCATGCCGGCAACCGCTAGCGCTCGTTCGCTTACGTCGCGCCTCGCGTGCGTGAGGAAATGTTATCGGTGAGGTGGTGCTTTGCCCCCACGGTCGAGGCAAGTTGCAGCCTAACCGCAATCTAAAACCAATGGTTTCTGAAAATGAAAACCACTGGTTCTTTATTTGCACTACGGCAGAAAACCAATGGTTTCCACATGGCTATATGCATTTGCATGCATGTGCATACATTTGCAAGCAGATGATTTCATGTGTAAGCATGTGCGGAACTGCTTCTACGAACGTATACGACCGTAGGCAATCGCTACCGAACGCTACCGATCGCTACCGATCGCTTCTCACCTGTTCGCCTTGAGGTGCTGCTGTAGGTCTTTCAGCCAATCCGGGGCATACTCGCCGCGCGGCACAAGTTCGCCGTTCTTATACTCGGCAATCGCTACAAAGCCGTTTTCATTGTCATAGAGCACGGCTTCATCTACGTAGTCCAGCACCTTCGCAAGCGCCGCGTTGCGCTCGTTGAATCGCCGGAGCACGTCCTCCCGTGGGATATCATGGCCGCCCTTGCTTACGCGGTTCTCAATGCGCCTGACGGCCTCCTGCGCAGTGCTGATGCCGACATAGAACAGCCGGACGTAATAACCGGCCTCCTTCGCCTCACGAATCATGCGGAGCGGTCGTTGACCCGAGAGCGTTGTTTCCTGGGTGAAGCTGATCCCCTCGCGGATGTACTGTTCCTGCATCTCAATGGCCGCCTTGCCGCCCTCAACGAAAGAGCCATGCAGAACAGCTAGTTTATCAACGTCGATGATCTTGCCGAGGTCGGAGCGCTCCGATTTAAGAACGCCTGTCAAACTTGATTTGCCGGCACCGTTCACGCCGCCGATGATGGTGCATATCTTCATGGTCGTTTATTCTTTCCTTTACGAGATTCTATAGTTTGCGCCGTACCGAATGATCCGTTCACCACTGCTCTGCACGGCAAGAAGCAATGATTCTTCCAAACTTCGATCGAGCCTTTAATCGATTTCTGTCGTTTCTTCCTTCGGTTGCTTGCCCTTCGCTATGATCGTGAAAAACAGGATTGCGCCAAGCGCGCAGTTAACAACCGCAACAATCAATTGTGTCGTAGATTTCAGGTGAATAGCAAGCAGTGCTGCAAGAATCACAATAACATTCATCAAAGCATAAATGATCGAGCCAACTATTAAGCTCCGCTTGCTCCATGCAACAAGCATAAAAAACATAATTATTCCCAACGGTAGTTGTATAGCCGAGGCAATCATTGCTATAAAAGCCGCATAATAATTTACAGCACCAACTGAATTCGTAAGATTGAATAAACGCGAAACAAAAAGCGGAAAGAAGGCAAACACCAAGATAGAGCAAGCCGTTGCAAGAGAAATCTTAAGCCATTCAGGAGCATTATTCTTGTAGCGATTAGACGTTGCGAGCCGAACTATGCCAATGAGCGCGACTGTCGATACAACTACAATCACCGAATTAATTAAAGTCATATTTCCCTCCTCAGAATGCTTCTGTAAAACAGATGATCGTTTTCGCTGATAGTCTTTTCCGTGTGGCTAAATCCGCTCGCCGGTGTCATTCATGATGAACTCGGAATGGAACGAGCAGTTCAGCACCTTTGCTATTTCAGCAAGATCGGTTTCGGTGAAATTGTCGCGGGACAGTTTGTTGTGTAAATTCTGCGGGGTAGTTCCCATCATCCGTGCAAGCTCAGCGACAGATATGTTTCCGCGCTTGACAAGCAGTATTCTTATTTTCTCCGTGCTTCCCATAAATCAGCACCTCCTTTTACAATACCATAATACATCTTTTAGTGTCTATTGCCGATACTATATTTGATAATATCATAAAATACATTTATGTAATATCAATTTAGATGTTGATAACAAACACTAATTGGTGTATACTACAATCAAGAGGTGAGGAAAAACGGCAACGCGGAGATACACGGTTGAGAGCCGACTGGATTCGGATATAGCATCGTGAACGCCTTCGCTCCCTTCCTCAAAAGCAAGGAGGTACACCATGAGCACCAAGGACGTAACAAGCAAGGCCGCAGAGCTGAAAGAGCTCAAGGCAATGCTGGAGGAGCTGGAAGCAGCCATCACCACAGCGGAGGACGAGATCAAGGCGGAGCTCACCGCGCGCGGCGTTGACTAGCTGCAAGCGGGGCCGTTCAAGATTCGCTGGACGCTGGTCAATTCAAAGAGGCTCGATCAGGCCGCGATCAAGAACGAACTGCCGGAGATCTACGCCCGGTACGCCAAGGAAACGGCCTCTAAGCGGTTTTCCGTGGCGTAAGAGAAAGGGCTTTCGGAAGCACCGCCACAGCACACCGAGAGCCTCACAACGAACGACAAGAGCCGCCCGTCACTCTAAAGAGTATATCACGGCGGGCGGCGGAAAGGAAAGAGGATGAATGTAACTTTGCTGTATAAGCTACCACAGGGGGAGCAGGACAAGGAAGCGGTAAAAGCTTTTCTGATCAGGCTAAACCCCAACTTACAGAAGGTTGAAAAAGCGGGGATTCTGGACGAAGTGATGTGTCTGGTAATACTGGCAACGCGTTATTCAAGTCTTATCGTTTGCAAAGAGCCAGAGGACGAGCCGTGCATGAACGAGGATAGCGGGGCGGCGTTCGGGGAGGACAAAGAAAGCGGGGGCTGGTTCGTCTTGGTCAAGGAAGGGCTCGAGTATGGCGGGATTCTGTGCGCGCTCTGGCGGCTTGTGGCAATGGCTTGCGCCTGTAATCTGGAGGAAGAATGAGGTGAATCGATTGAAAAACGTAGTAAAAGACGCAGCCAGCGTAATAACGGATGCGCTTCGTGACGAAGCTAAAAGGATGTTAATTATTGATTGTTTGATATCAGCGGGACTTCTCGCCGAGGCTCCCCAAGGCAAGTGCTGCTATGAACCGGAGGCGCGGGGAATACGCTCGCGGGCGAAAGTATGACACGAGAACAATACATTAACGCAATCCCCTACGACAACCTTCCCTTTCTTCACCACCGCCTGAACCTGGTTTGTACCCATGCGATAGCAGAGCATCTCCATGCCGTCTGCATTCCACAGGGTCAGGTCGGCCTGCTTGCCGGGCTCTATCGTGCCGATGCGTTTGCCGAGGCCGATGGCGCAGGCTGCGTTGAGCGTCAGCGCCGTAAGCGTCTCCTCCGGCGTCATGCGATAGCGAAGATATGCGAGGTTTGCCGACAGCTGCAGGTTCAGCGACGGGCAGGAGCCGGGGTTGAAGTCCGACGCGAGGGCGATTGCGACGCCGCGGGCGATCATCTCCCGCGCGCGGGCAAAGTCCTTGTTGAGGTAGAGCGAGGTCTGCGGCAGCAGGCATGCGGTTACGCCGCCATCCGCCAGCGCGGCGATGCCGCCTTCGTCGGTTGCGATCAAGTGTTCGGCGGAGACGGCGCCAAGCTCGCCCGCAAGCTGCGCCCCGCCGAGGGCGTCGATCTCGTCTGCGTGGATCTTCAGGCCCAGTCCCAGCGCGCGCGCACATGCCAGCACGCGCCTGCTTTGGGCCACGGAGAACACGCCCGTCTCGCAGAACACATCGCAATAGTCCGCGAGCCGCTCCTCCGCCACGCGGGGCAGGATCTCGCCGCAGACGTAGTCTACATACGCGTCCGTCCGTCCCGTAAACTCCGGCGGGACGGCGTGCGCCGCCATGCAGGTTGGCACGACATCCATCGCATGTGCGTCGCGCAGACGGCGGACGACCCGGAGTTGTTTCAGCTCGTTTTCCAGATCCAGCCCGTAGCCGCTCTTGATCTCTGTCGTGGTCACGCCGAGGTGGAGCTGCTCGTCGAGAAATCCCATTGCGCGGGCAAACAGCGCGTCCTCGCGCAGAGCGCGCGTCTGGCGTACCGTGTCGAGAATGCCGCCGCCGGCCTGAAGAATCTCAAGGTAGCTCGCGCCATTGAGCTTGAGCGGAATCTCGTGCTGCCGCCAGCCGCCGAAGACGAGGTGTGTGTGCGCGTCCACCCAGCCGGGGGTGACAAACGCGCCGCGTGCATCCAGCCGCTCGGTCTCCGGAGGACAATCGGGAACTGCGCCATCCTCCGCGACGGCGCATATCGTTTCGCCGTCGATGAGCACGCTCGCGTTGCGATATGTTCGATTTTGCCCCTGCGCTTCCCCCCGCAGGCTCGTGCTGCCGGTGGGCGTTTGCAAAAGCGCGATATTATGGATGAGCAGCATTTCCTTGCCCTCCTCCGGCCGCTTAGTTCAACCGGTACTCCAGCACCTGCGTCTCCGGCTCAAAGCTTTCGATGCCGAGGTAGTATTCCGCGCTGTCGATGAGTGCGCGCATGGGCACGAGGCCTACGATCTCCGTGCCGATGATGCTCACGCCGTAACGCGCCGCTTCAAAGCGCACGAACTCCACTACGCGGTACAGTGGGGTCAGGCAATAGTTCGTCATATTGATGGAAACCTGCGCGGTGTTGCGCTCCTTGAGGAACACGCCCATGGCCTTGACGCAGGTCAGGCCCCCGCCGGATTGCCGGATCACGCGGGCGATCCTGTCCGCAATCGCCACATCCGCCGTGGAGAGATTGATGTTGAAGGCGATCAGCGGCGCGCGCGCGCCGACGGCCACCACGCCCGCCGTGGGATGGATGGTGCGCCCGCCGAAATCCGGCTCCCACTGCGGCTCGGCCACCTTCTGCGCCATGCCTTCAAACTGGCCCTTGCGGATGCTCGCGAGGTTCTCCCTGTGCGACGCGGAGGCGGAAGCTTCATACAGGAACACGGGGATGCGCGCCTCCGTCCAAATGCGCTCCGCCGCGTGCTTTGAGAGCGCGACGCATTCGTCCATGCCCACCTCTCGGATGGGGATGAAAGGGATCACGTCGATGGCGCCCATGCGCGGGTGCTCGCCTTTGTGCTTTGTGAGGTCGATGCAGCGCGCGGCGAATTTCGCGAGCTGAACGGCGGCTTCCTCCACGCCGGCGGGATCGCCGACAAACGTGATGACCGTGCGGTTGTGGCTTGCGTCGCTCGAGGTGTTGAGCAGCGTCACGCCGGGGGTTGAGCGAACCACGCCGGCGGCCTCCTGCACAAGGTCGGTATCCGCGGTCGAGATATTGGGTACGCATTCGATGCTCTTTGCCATAGCGTTATATTCTCCTTGTTCTATTCATGCAATATGCGATCCAGCAGCGCGTCCTCCGCCAGATATGGCAGGGTGATATGCGCCCGTTCCGCTTCTCTTTCGTTGTATCGCTGCGCGGTCGCCAGCGCGCCTGCGTTTCCTGCCCAGCTTCTGCGCGCGACGCCGCCCATGACATCCCAGCTCATCGCGCTTTCGATGGTGGTGTCCACCCGCTCACTGCCGTCGAGCAGCAGGCCGAAGCCGCCGTTGATCGCCTTGCCGATGCCCACGCCGCCGCCGTTGTGCAGGGCGCATAGCGTCATGCCACGCGCGGCGTTGCCTGCGAAGCACTGCACCGCCATGTCCGCCATGACGTTGCTGCCGTCCTTGATGTTTGCGGTCTCGCGAAAGGGGGAGTCCGTGCCGGAGACGTCGTGGTGGTCCCGCCCGAGCATCACGGGGCCGATTTCGCCGTGGCGCACCAGTTCGTTGAACCTCCGCGCGGTCCTGCGTCGGCCTTCTTCATCCTGATATAAAATCCGCGCTTCGGTGCCGACGACGAGCCGGTTCTGCTCCGCGTCCCGAATCCAGGCGTAGTTGTCCCGATCCTGCCAGCAGTGGTGGGGATCGATGCACTCCATCGCTGCGCGGTCGGTCTTGACCAGATCCTCGTGTCTGCCGCTGAGACACACCCAGCGGAACGGCCCGTAGCCATAGTCGAACAACAGCGGGCCCATGATATCCTCTACATAGGAGGGGAAGATAAAGCCGTCCTTGGCATCGACGCCGTTTTTCGAGACCTCCGCCACGCCCGCGTCAAACACTGCCTTGAGGAAGGAGTTGCCGTAGTCGAAGAAATAGGTGCCGCGCTTTGTCAGCGCCAATACGGCGTCGAAATGCCGCCGCAGCGACGCATCCACACGCCCGGCAAACGCCGCGCGGTCGCGGTGCAGCAGCTCCGTGCGCTCCTCAAAGGTCAGCCCGGCGGGACAGTAGCCGCCGTTGTAGGCGTTGTGGCAGGAGGTCTGGTCGCTGAGCAAGTCTATGGCAAAGCCGCGTGTGCACGCTGCCTCCAGCAGATCGACGATGTTGCCGTGGTAGGCGATCGAGATGCGTTCGCCCGCTTGGCGCGCCGCATCCGCGCGGAAAAACACCTCGTCCAGATCGTTTGAAACCAGATCGACCCAGCCCTGGTCGAGCCGGGTTTGGATGCGGGAACGATCCACCTCCGCAAAGAGGCCGACCGCGCCGGCGATGTGCGCGGCCTTCGGCTGCGCGCCGCTCATGCCGCCGAGACCCGAGGAGACGAAGACCTTTCCGCTCAAGTCGCCGTCGTGCGGCACGCCGAGGTGTGTGCGCCCCGCGCCGAGGATGGTGTTGTACGTGCCGTGGACGATGCCCTGCGGGCCGATGTACATCCAGCCGCCGGCGGTCATCTGTCCGTAGTTGGCCACACCCATCTGCTCCGCGATCTCCCAATCGTCGGCGTTGTCAAACATGCCGACCATCAGCGCGTTGGTGAGGATCACGCGCGGCGCCTCCGGCCTGCTCGGGAAAAGCCCCAGGGGATGCCCCGACTCCAGCACCAACGTCTGCTCGTCTGTCAGCTCCTCGAGATACCGCTTGATCAGCCGGTATTGCAGCCAGTTCTGGCAAACCTGCCCGGTTTCGCCGTAGGTGACGAGCTCGTAGGGGTAGAGCGCCACGTCAAAGTCGAGGTTGTTGTCGATCATCACCTGAAAGGCGCGCCCCGCGAGGCATTTGCCCGCGTATTCTTCGACCGGCCTGCCGCAGATGCGTCCCTGCGGGCGGTAGCGGTAGGCGTAGATGCGTCCGCGCGTTTTGAGCTCGCGCAGGAACTCCGGCGCGAGCGCTTCGTGCAGCTCCGGCGGCACATAGCGCAGAGCGTTTTTCAGCGCCTGGCGCGTCTGGGCGGGAGAGAGGCGAAAGCCGCGGTCCGGCGCGCGCCGTTTGGCCGGGTCGAATGCCGGCATGTCCGGCAGCTCGCCGCCGAGGCGGAGCGTCTCCGCCAGAGGGTCTGTCTGGTGATGCATTGCCATACCTCCCGTCAATTCAGTGCGCCGGTGATCTCTTCCACAGCGGGGATGAGCCGTCCTTCGATCACGATGCGCTCGCATTTTGCCATCTGTTCATACATGACGATATCCTGCCCGACGGGCGGAACCTCCTGCCGCAGCACGCCGAGCGCCGCGCGCGTTGCGGGCGCGAGCTTCTCCGCACCCTCCATCTCCGCCGCCTGGCCTGCCGCAAAGAGCTCGATGGCGAGCACGCGCTGCACATTTTTGAGAATCTCCGATGCTTTTCGCGCCGCGATGGTGCCCATGCTGACGTGATCCTCCTGGTTGGCGGAGGAGGGGATGGAGTCCACGCTCGCGGGGTGCGCGAGCACCTTGTTTTCCGAAACCAGCGCGGCTGCGGCATACTGCGCGATCATGAACCCGCTGTTGAGCCCTCCGTTTGGCGTGAGGAAGGCGGGCAGCCCGTTGTTGAGGGCGGGGTTGACGAGCCGCTCCGTGCGCCGCTCGGAAACGTTTGCAAGCTCGGAGAGCGCGATGGCGAGAAAGTCGAACGCCAGCGCCATCGGCTGCCCGTGGAAGTTGCCGCCGGAGACGACGTCGCCCTCTTCGGGAAAGATCAGGGGGTTGTCGGTGACCGCGTTGATCTCGCGGCCGACCGCGTCGGAGACGTAGCCGATGGCGTCGCGGCTCGCGCCGTGGATCTGCGGGATGCAGCGGATGGAATATGCATCCTGCACCTTTCCGGGCTGGCGCTCGCCGGAGAGGCGGCTGCCGGAGAGCAGCCTGCGAAGGTTTTCCGCACACTGGATCTGCCCGGCGTGCCCGCGCAGCAGATGCACCCTCGGATCAAACGCGCTGGTGACGCTGCTCTGTGCCTCGCAGGTGAGCGAGGCGACGATATCCGCGGTCTTGCTCAGACGCACCGCGTCGTGCACGCAGAGCGCGCCGATGCCGGTCATCACCTGCGTACCGTTGATGAGTGCAAGCCCCTCCTTGGCGGCGAGCCGGACGACGGGGATACCAGCGCGGCGCATCGCCTCCGCGCCGGGAAGGCGCTCGCCGCGGTACTCCGCCTGCCCGAGGCCGATCATAGGCAGCACCATATGCGCCAGCGGAACGAGGTCTCCGCTCGCGCCAAGGCTGCCTTTTTCCGGGATGACGGGGTGCACGCCTTGGTTGAGCATCGCAAGCAGCGCCTCCATCGTGGAGAGGCGTATGCCGGAAAACCCGCTGGCAAGCGCATTGAGGCGCAGCAGCATCACGGCGCGCACCGCCTCGACCGGCAGGGGCTCGCCCGTGCCGCAGGCGTGGCTGACGATCAGGTTCTGTTGCAGCTGCGCCGTGTCCTCGTCCGCAATGCGTTTGTCCGAAAACTTGCCAAAGCCGGTGGTGAGGCCGTAGACGGCAGCTCCGCTCTTTACCATCGCCTCCACGTGTGCCCGCGAGCGCCCGATGGCGGCCTTTGCGTCCTCACAGATGGCCGCCTGCTCGCTCCCGCGCGCCACGCGCGCAGCCTCGTCTATGGTCAGGGAAACCCCGTCAAGTGTAATCATGCATCTGCTCCGTATCGAAATGGATTTGCGTCGGATAAACCAAGTCTATCCTGCATAATCATCCGCGTCAATACAGAATGCAAAAATTCGAATCGAACTGTTTTCCGCTGATTTATGCCTTTTCTCGTGCGCTGTTTTAACGCGCTAAAGTGCATAAAGGCGAATAATTCTCCGCCTGCACGGAACGCGCCGCTCCGGCTGTTTTCAGTGTAACATAGTCACTGTATGCGCGGGGCGATTTTCGTACAATCATAACATCAACAGCAAAGGAGCAACCGATATGTCCGTCAATATCATTACAAAGGATAACTTTGATTCGGAAGTTTTAAAAGAGAGCAAAACGGTCCTCCTCGATTTCTGGGCGAGCTGGTGCGGCCCGTGCCGCATGGTTTCCCCCATCATCGACGAGATTGCGACCGAGAGGGCAGACCTCAAGGTTGGCAAGGTAAACGTAGACGAGCAGCCCGAGCTTGCAGCGAAATTTGGCGTGATGAGCATTCCCACGCTCATCGTCATGAAGGACGGAAAGGTGGTCAACCAGACCGCCGGCGCGCGTCCCAAGCCGCAGATTCTCTCCTTGATCCCATAAACGGCAAGCAACGTGCAGAGCGCCGTCCGGCTCCACCCGGACGGCGCTCTGCGCGCATCAAATCTTCAGAAACGCTTACGCAGACTTGCGTCAGCCCGCCTTCGTGCCCAGCTTGGCGCGGTCCGTAATGGTCAGCCCGCCGCGGGTGAGCGAGACCATGCCTTCCTCCTGAAAATACTTGAGCATCCGGGTGACGACCTCGCGCGCGGTGCCCATATGGTTTGCGATCTTTTCGTGCGTGATCTCCAGCGTGTCGCAGTTTTCGATCGCGCTTTCGTCCAGCAGAAACATCGCAAGCCGCGCGTCGAAGCGCTTGAAGAGGAGCTGGTCCATCAGCCACATCACCTCGGAAAAGCGAGAGGCAAGCACTTGACAGGTATAGTTGGCCAGCGGTGCGCTATGGCTCATGACCGCGTTGTAGGCTTCGGTCTGTATGATCCAGACATCGGAGTCCTTCTCAGCTTCGATCGTGACCTCAAAGCGGATGCTGGACATCATGCAGGAGGCGGAGAAGAGGCAGATATCCCGCTCCAGCAAGCGATACAGCGTTACCTCCTTGCCCTCGTCCGAGACGATATACGAGCGCAGCTGCCCGCTCTTGACGACGAGCACGCCGATGCAGTCCGCAAAGCCGTTGTGAACGATCGTCCCCTTCGGCACGGTGCGGAGCACCGCCGCCTCCTCCAGCGCCTGCTGGTCTTCCTTGGTGAGCTGTTTCCAGATTGGCAGATATGCGTCGAGTCCCATGCTGTTCCTCCCGAATGCTCTCTTGGTTGATTATACCCTGTTTTTTGGGTTTTTGCCGAGGAAGTTTTCAAAAAATGGAGGCATCCTGGAAATAATTCGGACAATTTAGCGGAAAACCCCGGTGCTCTGACCGGCGGGCCGGCGCTTTCCCGATTGGATTTGTAGAACACGGGCAATGGTGTGCGGTAAAATAAACAGGAATTGTTATTGAATCGTGACATTTGCACGGATTTGGTGTATCATAAAAAAACAGGATCACATGGATGCGGCGAATCGGCGCCGCGCGGATTTTTCCGATGGCACCCCAAAGACGCGGCAAGCGCCGCAACGTGTAACCAAGCAAAAAAACGATCAAAAAGATCAAGGAGGGACTCTATCATGACGTGTGAAACCCGTTTCTTCCGCTGCGATATCTGCGGCAACCTCGTTGGCATGATTCACTCTTCCGGCGCGCCGATGAGCTGCTGCGGCCAGCACATGACCGAGCTGATTGCCGGCAGCGTGGACGCAAGCCAGGAAAAGCACGTCCCCGTCGTCAAGATCGAGGGAGACAAGGCCATCGTCCATGTCGGCAGCGTCGACCACCCGATGCTCGAAGAGCACCACATCGCCTGGATCTATCTGCAGACCGAGGACGGCGGCCAGCGCAAGTGCCTCACCGTCGGCGGCGCGCCCGAGGCGGTGTTTGCGCTTGGCGGCGCAAAGGTCGTCGCGGCTTACGAGTACTGCAACCTGCACGGACTCTGGAAGACGACGCTGTAACGCGCCGCTCTTTGCGCAAACGAACCAAGCGCCCTTCGGCCAAGCACCGGGGGCGCTTTCTTCTCCGCTGTGTGCCGGCGTAAAAAACGGAAACAAACAGTTTTAATACGCAAAAAATAACGTGGCGTACAATTTTATTTTTCAGAACCGGTTTTGTCTGGCCCGATCGGCGGGGCCAGACCGTGCGATTTTTTACAGATGGGGAAGAAAAACGTAGATAACTATTGTCGGAAACCCACGATACTGTTATAATTTGTTACATAGAGACGGAGACCCGGCTTGCCCTGTGTAATGGCGCGCATCCCTTTGCGGCCGGCCCCGGCCCGTATTGCTCTGCTTCCCCACAAGCGTAAGCGCTTGCCTGTATACATACCTTGCGGCGCAGGGTCTGTTTCCGCGTGCCCAAGCCGCATCCAAAGAATCAGGAAGGAAGCCAACCGGTTAAAGAGGTTTATGAAACAAGAGGGCCTGAAGAAGTCGTTTGTACATGCGATGCAGCAAAAGATATTCTCGGGGGAATATCAGGTCGGACAGCAGCTTCCGCCGGAGCGGGAGCTGGCCAGAGAGCTGGGGGTAAGCCGCTCACTGGTCAACACTGGCATTTTGGAGCTGGCGAGCCAGGGGTTTATCCGCATCATTCCGCGCCAGGGCAGCATCATCGCCGACTATAAGCGAAACGGGACGCTTCAGGTGCTCAGCGCGCTGATGAGCTGCGACAGCTTCCGGCTGGACTACCCGCTGTTTTGCAATCTTGCGGATCTTCGGGTGTTGATCGAGTGCGAATGCGCGCGCCTTGCAAGCGCACATGCCACCGCGGAGGAGATCGAGGTGCTGCACGTGCTCGCCCGGTGCATCAAGAGCGCGGAGCATCCGCTGGACGCGGTGGAGCCGATCGTGCGATTTCACTATCTGCTTACGCAGTATTCGGGCAACGCCGTCTATGTCATGACGTTCAAGAGCTTCGAAAAGACCATCACGCGGCTCGTGCGCCAGCACCTTACGCTGGCGCCGGATATCCCGAGGTCCACCAAGCTGCACGAGTCTATCGCGCGCTCGCTGGAGGCGCGCGACGCGGAAGCAAGCGCGCAGAACGTGCGCCTGTGCATCCTGCAGGGCGTGAATGCGCTCAAGAAGCTCTATCACGATTAGGCTGCGCCATCTGCGCAGCTGCGACAGCCGTTTTTTCCGCCCGTGGTTGTTCCCGGGCGGGTTTTTATGTGGCGTGGGTCGGCGCGTTTGCTTTACTTTCCGTGCCGAAACGTGTATCGTTATATCGGAACGAATCTTTATCTTTACGCCGCGCATCCGTGCGCGGACGCGGCAAGCGGCGCGATCATTCTTTCAGAAACGGAAATACGCAAATACGCATGAAGCTCAAGGCTCTGGTTCTATCCGACCACGAAAGCGAATTTATCTGGGATTTCTTTGACGCGAAGGTCTTCAAGGGCGTAGACGTCATCATCTCCTGCGGCGATCTCAAGGCGGAGTATCTCTCCTTTCTCGTCACCATGATTCCCGCGCCGCTGCTGTTTGTGCGCGGCAACCACGACGGGAGGTATGAGCAGAATCCGCCGGAGGGCTGTATCGACCTCGAGGAAAAGCCCGTGGTCGTCAAAGGCGTGCGCTTTGTCGGCTTCGGCGGCTGCAAGAGCGACCGCCCCGCGCCGAACCACTACTCCGAACGGGAGATGAACCTGCGCGTGCTGCGCGCGACGCTGGCGCTCTCGCTCAAAAAAGGGTTCGACGTGCTCGTGACCCATGCGCCGGCGGCGGGCCTCGGGGACGGGGACGACCGTTTTCACGAGGGATTTGAGACCTTTGTCAAACTCATCGACAAATACAAGCCGCGCTATCATCTGCACGGGCACCAGCACCTGACCTACTCCATCGGCTCAAAGCGCATGCTGCAATACAACGAGACGACCATCGTCAACGCCTATAACTACTATATTCTGGAGATGGAATTCCCGGATAAAGATGCCTGAAGGCCCGCCCGGCGCGATGGAAGGAATGCGCCGGCTGTCGTCGTGCCCGTACAAACACCCGGAGGGATTGGAATGAGTTCCGTGATCAATGCAAATGAAGAATACGACCGCGCGAGAAAGCGCGGCCTGAAGGAGTTCGCCGCCCGCCGCGCGCGGGGGGAGAGCGGGCTTCTGCCGGTGATCAACGCCAAGCGCGAGGAAAACGGCGTGCTCGCGGTCATCGCCCAACCCATGCGCCCCATTTCGCTCAACCGGATCGCGGGGACCTATCAGGCCAGCCGCGCAAATTCGTTTGCGGCAAACTTCATGCCGCTGCTCAGCCCCGACACGGAATTTGCCTATAAGTGGATCGCGCTGTGCGAGGCGCATCTGCAGAGCGGCATCCGCGACCCGATCCGCGTTTACGAATACCTTTGGAAGTATTACGTGGCCGAGGGAAACAAGCGCGTGAGCGTGCTCAAGTACTACGAAGCCAGCTCGTTTGAGGCGGAGATCATACGCCTTGTGCCGCAGTGGGACGAGAACGATCCGGCGATCGAGCGGTATTACACCTTCCTTGCCTACAGCAAAAAGGGCGTGTTTTCGGATATCGAGCTTTCGGATTCGCGCAAGTACGAGCGGCTGCTGCGCATTGAGCAGCGGCTGATCGGTGAGCTGGATCCCGCGCTCGGCAAGCTGGACTATAACGCGCTCTATACCCGGTTTGAAAGCGCCTATCTGCTCACCAACTGCACCCTTTCGCTGGGAGACGCGTTTTTGGAGTACCTGCATATCTTCGGGTTTCCGATGAACATCCTGCCGGAGGAGCTGATCGCGCGCATCGTCACGCTCAAACCCCAGCTCGACATCCTCGAGCATCCGCCGGCGCCGCGCGTGCTGTCGGAGGAGGACGCGGAGGCGGCGGAGCCGACGCTTCTGGCGCGCCTGCTGCCCGTTCACCGCAATCCGAAGATCGTGTTTGCCTACGCCGGCGAACGCGCGCAGAACAACTGGCTCGGTGCGCATGAGCAGGGGCGGCTCGCCATGCAGGCGGAACTGGGCGACAAGGTGGATTCTCATGTGCTGGACCTGCAGGATCGAGACGATGCCTACGATATGCTCACCGCGGAGGCGGCGGACGCGGGGCTGCTGTTTGTGACCACGCCGTCGCTGATGAACCCCGTGCTGCGCTTTGCGCTCGAGCATCCGAACTGCCTGACGCTCGTCTACTCCCGCATGCAGCATCACTACCGGCTGCATACCTACTTCGGGCGGTATTATGAAGCGGTGTTTCTCTGCGGCGTAGCCGCGGGGCAGCATACGAAGACGGGCACGGTCGCTTACGTCACGCCAAAGCTGAACTACGCGCGCTTTACTTCGGATGTCAACGCATTCGCCATCGGCGTGCACACCGTCCGCCCGGATGCGCGGGTGCTGATGGTCACGCGGGACGTGGATCCCAAACAGATGGAGACCTGCGAGCGCGGCGTGAAGACCGCGGCGTCGCTTGGCGCGGACACGGTGCTGACCCCGCACTACACCGCGCTGACCCTGCCGGAACTGCCGTTTAGCGTGTTCAACGCGCTGATCTGCGTCGATGCGGAAGGAACGCCGACGCGCTATCTCGCCGCGCCGGACTGGAACTGGGAGCGGTTTTACACCGCCATCGTCAAGAGCTATCTCAACGGCAGCCTCAACGCGCTGCTCGGCATGGATCGGGAGGAGTCGCCCATCGCCAGCTTCTGGTGGGGGCTGGGCGGCGGCGTGATCGACGTGCGCCTCGGCAGTTGGTCGAGCGGCACGCCGAACAACCTGATCCGATATCTGCGCGGCAGCATGGCGCGCAACCTGTACAACCCCTTTCACGGGCCGGTGACGGACAATGAAGGCATCGTCCGCATCCCGGCGCACAGCGACGCGCCGCCGGCGGAGATCATCAAGATGCGATATCTGGTCGAAGGCGTAGAGGTGATCGAATAAGGTTCCATCGGTGCGGCAAAATACGCCGCCCGGCGAAATCGCGACGGATATAAGCCGCGCCGGAGGCTGCCCGGCGGCGCACGCGCGGAGCCGGGGCGTTTGCGTTTACGCGTAAAATAGGTTAAACTATCTCTGATTACCGCATCGCCGCTCCGGCGGAAAAGCGGATAAAGGAGATCGTTATGCAAAAAAAAGATCCGCCGATTCTGGTTACGCGCCCGTCGCTGCCACCGGTGGAGGAATACGAACAGCTTGTGCGCGAGATATTTTCCTCGCGTTTTCTGACAAATGGCGGCGCCCAGCACGCGAGGCTGGAGGCCGCGCTGCGGGAGAAGCTGGCGGCGCCTTATCTGCGCCTGTTTACCAACGGGCATCTTGCGCTGGAGTGCGCCATCTCCGCGCTGGAGCTTGCGCCCGGGGAGATCATCACAACGCCGTTTACGTTTCTCTCCACCACGCACGCCATCGTGCGCTGCGGGTTTACGCCTGTGTTTTGCGACGTGGAGCCGGATTATTTCACCATGGACGCATCGCGGCTGGAGGCGCTGATCACCCCGCGCACGCGCGCGATTCTTCCGGTCCACGTCTACGGCAATCCCTGTGATGTGGCCGCCATCGACCGGATCGCGGCAGAGCACGGCTTGCCCGTGCTCTACGATGCGGCGCACGCTTTCGGCGTAAGCGTGCAGGGACGCGCGGTGGCGGACTACGGCACGGCGTCCATGTTTAGCTTCCACGCCACGAAATGCTACAATACCATCGAAGGCGGCGCCGTCGCTGCGAAGGACGCGGCGTATGCCGAACGCCTCAACGGCTACAAGAACTTCGGCTATCATCCGGATGAAGAGGTGCGCGAGATCGGCGGAAACGCCAAGATGAATGAGTTTCAGGCGGCGATGGGCTATCTCAACCTGAAGTATTTCGACCGCGAGATCGAAAAGCGCGGCGCGGTTACGGCGCGCTACCGCGAGAATCTCTCGGGCATCGAGGGGCTATCCTTCCGGCCGGTTCCGGACGGAGTCAAGCCCAATTATGCATATCTGCCCGTTTCCTTTGATCCGGAGGCGTTTGGCGCCACGCGGGACGAGGTGGGCGATCATCTGGCGCGCTACGGCATCTATGCGCGCAAATATTTCTACCCGCTCACGAGCGAGGCGGCCTGCTACGTGGGGCGGTTTGATCCCGCAAAGACGCCGGTTGCGCTGCTGGCCAGCCGCCGCGTGCTGACGCTGCCGCTGTATGCGGATCTCGCGCTTTCGGATGTGGACGATATCTGCCAGCTCGTTGCATCCTGCAAGCGACAGGCGTAAACGGGTGCGCCGGACAGCCGGCGAATCGTGCAAAAGCAAAAGCGTGCGTCCCCATACCCTGGGGGCGCACGCTTTTTCATCTTTGGATATGCTTGCGAGCGGAAGCTACAGCGTTGCGGACATGACCGCCTTGATCGTGTGCATGCGGTTTTCCGCCTCGTCGAAGACGACGGACTGCGGGCCGGAGAAGACGTCGTCGCTGACCTCCATGCTGTCGCGGCCGAAGCGCGCGCCCATCTCCTTGCCGATGGTCGTGTTCAGGTCGTGGAAGCTCGGCAGGCAGTGCATGAAGATCGCGCCCGGCTTGGCTGCCGCCATCACCTTGGCGTTGACCTGGTATGGGGCGAGGTCGTGGATGCGCTGCTCCCAGATCTCCATCGGTTCGCCCATAGAGACCCAGACGTCGGTATAGATCACGTCAGCGTCCTTCACGCCCTCCCAAATATCCTCGGTCTGCGTGATGCTGCCGCCGCTCTGCCCGGCCAGCTGCCTGCAGGTGCTTGTCAGTTCGGCGGAGGGGAAGTATGCCTTCGGCGCGCAGGCGACGAAGTCCAGCCCCATCTTCGCGCTGCCGACCATGAGGGAATTGCCCATGTTGAAGCGCGCGTCGCCGCAGTAGGCCATTTTGATGTCCTTGAGACGGCCGAATTTCTCCTGGATCGTCAACAGATCCGCCAGCACCTGTGTGGGATGGAACTCGGTCGTCAACCCGTTCCAAACGGGAACACCGGCGTATTTGGCAAGCTCCTCGACCACGCTCTGGCCAAAGCCGCGGTACTCGATGCCGTCGTACATACGCCCGAGTACTTGCGCGGTGTCCGAGATGCTCTCTTTTTTGCCGATCTGCGAGCCGGTTGGCTCGAGATAGGTCGTATGCATGCTGAGGTCAAATGCTGCAACCTCGAATGCGCAGCGCGTGCGCGTGCTGGATTTTTCGAAGATCAGCGCAACATTCTTGCCGTGCAGCGTGTCGTGCGGGATGCCTGCTTTTTTCTTCGCCTTGAGCTCCGCCGAGTGCGCGAGCAGGTCTGCGATCTCCTCTGGCGTGAAGTCCAGCAGCTTGAGAAAGCTCTTACCCTTCAGGTTCATGTGCGTCGCCTCCTGTATCGATAATTTGCGTTAATATGCGCTTAAAATCTCTTTCAAAACCGCCAGCCCCGCGTCGATCTCGTCCTTCGAAATCGTCAGCGGCGGCATGAGGCGGATGGTATCCGTGCCGGCCGTCAGCGCGAGCAGCCCGTGCTCCACGAGCCTGCCTGCCGCTTCGCGATGGGAGCAGGATACGCCGACACCGATCATCAGCCCGAGCCCGCGTACGCTGGAGACCACGGGCAGATTCCACCCTGCGATCGTCTCGCGGATGTGGGCGCCTTTCTGCGCGACCTCTGCCAGAAACGCCGGCGTGAGCGCCTCAAGCACCACGTTTGCACCCGCGGCGCAGATCGGGTTGCCGCCAAAGGTCGTTGCATGCGTGCCCGACGAGAGGGTGCCCGCACAGCTCTTTGCCGCAAGCACGCCGCCAAACGGAAGTCCCCCTGCGATGCCCTTGGCAAACGTGACCGTGTCCGGCGCAATGCCGTATTGCTGATAGCAAAACAGTGTGCCGGTTCTGCCCACGCCGGTCTGCACCTCGTCGATGAGCAGCAGGAGGTCGTTTGCCTTGCAGAACGCAGCCGCCGCCTGTACAAACGCCTTGTCGAGCGGCAGCACGCCGCCTTCGCCCTGGATCAGCTCCATCATCACCGCGCAGACCGTTCCGTCGCAGGCAGCCTTGAGGCTCGCGATGTCGTTGGGTTCGGCGTAGACAAATCCCTCGGTAAACGGGAAGAAGTAGTTATGAAACACGTCCTGCCCCGTTGCGGCGAGCGTTGTGACCGTGCGCCCGTGGAAGGAGTGGCGCAGGGTGACGATGTTGTGCCGGCCCGCGCCGTAGCGGTCGAAGGAGTATTTACGCGCGAGCTTGATCGCGCCCTCGTTTGCCTCCGCGCCGGAGTTTGCGAAAAACACGCCCTGCATCCCGGTGCGCTCCGTCAGCGTCTTGGCAGTCAGCGCGGCAGGCGCGGTATAGAAGAGGTTGGAGGCATGCGGCAGTTTCCTTGCCTGCTCGGTGATGGCATGGAGCCATTTTTCATTGCCGCAGCCAAGGGAGCAGACGCCGATGCCGCTGGCGAAGTCGATATACGTCTTGCCCTCGAAATCTTTCAGCGTGGCGTTTTCTCCGCTTTCAAGCGCGACGGGAAAGCGCTTGTAGGTACCGAGGATGTACTCCTCCGTGTATTGTATCACATTCTGGCTGTTCATTATACGTACCTCCTTAAGCGGTCACCATGGTGCCGATGCCTTCGTCCGTAAGCATCTCGATCAGGATCGCGTGCGGCACGCGTCCGTCGATGATAAACGCGCGCTTGGCGCCCTTCTCTACCGCGTGGGCGCAGCATGCGAGTTTCGGGATCATGCCGCCCGTGATCACGCCGCTGTCCTGCAGATTCGGGATGTCGCCGAGGGACAGCCGGGGGATCAGGCTCTGCGGATCGGACGCGTCTGCAAGCACGCCCTTGGTATCTGTCATGTTGATAAGGCTCTCCGCGGCGAGCGCACCCGCGATATACGCAGCCGCGGTGTCCGCGTTGATGTTGTAGATGTTTCCCGCCTTGTCGCAGCCGATGGTGGAGACGACAGGGATATAGCCTTTTTCGAGCAGGTCGCGGATCGGTTCGGGGTGGATGGCGACGATCTCGCCGACGTAGCCGAGCTTTTCGTCGAGCATCTTTGCTTCGATGAGGTGCCCGTCCATGCCGCTGATGCCGACCGCG
>JAEWQH010000083.1 GCA_023399275.1 Bacillota bacterium | reverse complement strand
GCTCGACACGCTCAACGCAGGCATCTTGACCAAAGACCTCGTCGGGCTTGTCGAGGGCTCCTCTTACACCGCGGTCACAAGCCTCGCCTTCATCCGCGCCATCCGCACTCGCCTCGAAAAACGGATGGCCTAAACAGCCACGCGCCATATGGCCCGCGCGAAACAGACCCGCGCGGGCTTTTGCTTACTTCGTATTCTAGCCGACCGATGCACGCCGTCTTTTGACAGAACCTTCATACATGCGTCATGCGCCGGACACAAGTATCGTATAAAATCAACCTGCAAAGATGGCGCAGTGTCATCTCAGGATTTGAACGCCTTGTAAGGAGAGTGGATTTTTTATGAAACACCCCGCCTTTTGTCGGCTGCTCCCGCTTGCCGCCGCTGCGCTGCTGCTCTTCTCTCTCGGTTGCGGCAGCCCGGCAGCACAGCAGAAAGCGACCCCCGCCAGCGACGCCGCAGCCACCGAAACGGAGCCGGACGCAAGCGCGGCCGCGGATTACAGCAGCCTCTTTTCGGTGGAAGAAGCGACGACGGAATCCGCCAGCGAATCGTATGCGACCGACGAGCCGGATGAAAATGCGGTACTCGTGCAAAGCGCGGGCGTGCTGACCATGACCGGCGCGGACATCAACAAACTCGGCGACGCCGAAGGCGACCCGACCGGCGGACGCAACGCAGCGGTTGCCGTGCTCGGCGGCGGCCAATTGACGCTCCTTCGCAGCAACATCACCACAAACGCACTCGGTGCATTCGGCATCTATCTCTCCGGCGAAGGCTCGACGGCGACGGCGGAGGAGAGCTACCTGAGCACCGCCGGAAACGAGTCCCCCGCGCTGGTGGCCGAAGACGGCGGCGTGCTGACCTACATCGGCGGAACGCTCGCCACAGAGGGAACGGATTCTCCCTGCGTGCTGCTCAACGGCGGACGCGTCCTGCTCCGGGGCGTTACGCTCTCCTCGGCAGGCGCCGAGCAGCTGCGTATCCTCGGGGGAGAAAACGAGCTGACACTCGATCAGACGACGATCGCCTCCATGTCTCTGCCTGCGGACGGATCGACGCTGACACTCACGCTGCTCAACGGCGCGTCGTTCACCGGCGAGTTCGGCGGCGTTCTACCCGCCATGGCGCGCGTTTCGCTGGATGCCTCCAGCACGCTCACTCTGACGGCGGAGACGTATCTGTCGGCGTTTGTCAACGCGGATACGACGCACGCAAACATCCAGTCCAACGGCTTCAACCTCTACTACGACTCCGGCATCGAGGAAAACGCCTATCTGGGTGGGCAGTCATATGTACTCCCCAGCGGGGGGTTCCTCGCGCCGATCATCTGAGGCCGCCACGCCGGCCCAGCACGCGTTCACACAAAACGACCGATCAAAGAGACTGCAAAGCGGCGGCTCGCAAATCTGCGAACCGCCGCTTTGTATCAATCAGCAATGTGCTTGCCCGGTTGGCCGCGCGCGGGAAACCCGATTTCCCGGTATGCGGCCAATCTTTTTTATTTGATTTAGTAGTTGACCGCGCGCAGCTCAAAGAACGCCTTCGGATGTGCGCAGACCGGGCAGACTTCCGGCGCTTTGGCGCCCTCATAGAGGTAACCGCAGTTGCGGCACTGCCAAACGACCTTGCCCTCGCGCGCAAAGACGACGCAGTCCTTGAGGTTCGAGGCAAGCTTGTTGTAGCGCTCTTCATGGGTCTTCTCGATCTCGGCGACCGCGGCGAACTGGTATGCGAGCTTATCAAAGCCCTCCGCCTTCGCTTCCTCGGCAAAGGTCTTGTACATCTCGGTCCACTCATAGTGCTCGCCTTCGGCGGCCAGCTTCAGGCACTCGTCCAGATTCGGCATTTCGCCGCCGTGTAGCGCCTTAAACCACAGCTTGGCGTGCTCTTTTTCGTTGTCCGCCGTCTCGGTGAAGATCGCGGCGATCTGCTCGTAGCCCGCTTTCTTCGCGACGGACGCAAAATAGGTGTACTTGTTCCTCGCCTGTGATTCGCCCGAAAATGCCGTCTGAAGATTCTGTTCCGTCTTGCTTCCCTTGAGTTCCATGGTTGTGATCCTCCTGTTGTTCTATACTCGGTGATTTATCGGGGCATTTGCCCGTTGGATAAACTGATTGACGCGCCCGGCAAACTTGCGCCGTCCCGATGGACGGTCGCTCAGCCTGCCTGCTTTGCGCGCGAAAGACACTCCGCGCATACCCCGCGAAGCACCACGTCGTAAGAGCGCAACTCATAGCCCGACTCGTCGGTGATCGCCTCGCCGAGCGTCTCGAGCGACGGCAGGTGCACATCGGATACCGCGCCGCACTCGTCGCAGACGATGTGGGAGTGCGCTTCCTTCGTCTTGTCAAACCGGCAGCTTCCGTCCGCAAGGGGGATCTTCTTGAGCCGCCCCGCGTCCGCAAGCTGATTGAGGTTGCGATAGACCGTTCCGAGGCTCAGACGGGGCATCTCCAGCTTGAGCTGCTCATAGACCATGTTCGCCGTGGGGTGGTCGCACCGCTCGGATACCGCCCGATAGATACGCTCCCGCTGGTGTGAATACCGCAATGGGTTCAGCTCCTCTCCTAAAAACAACTGACTTGCCGCCCGGTCGGCGCCACCCCCCTTGGATCCGCCGGATTACTACATAGTAACAATTACTGTTATTTATGCTAGCGCAACTTTCCCGCTGCGTCAAGTGCTTTCAGCGAAAAACACGCTTTCTTTTCGGCACGCGGACACAAAATGCAGTCATTGCGGCGCATGCGTGCGCTTTTGCACCAGGTTCTTTTCAAAGAGCTTGGATATGCGCTTATAGAGCAGAAACGTAAGGAGGGAGTTCACCACCGTCTTGATGGCGTTAAACGGGATGATCGCGGTCGGCAGCAGCGCCACCACCGTCTCCCGCGGCACGCCGAAGAAATGCACCGTGAAGAGGAGATTCATGGGGATCATCATCAGCGTCTGCAGCAGCGCGCCGAGCGCCATGCCAAAGAGCGCGGCTGAGCGAGATTTGTTATGCATGTAGATCAGCCCGGCGGCAACCACATAAGAGCCGGTGGCGCAAAAGTGCATCACCGCCCCGACCCAGAGGCTCTGCGGCGACACGAGCAGCCACTGCAGCACGCTGACCACAGCGGTCAGCCCCAGCCCCCACCACGGCCCGTAGAGGAAGGTGCCGATCAGAATCGGCACGTCCGCCATGTCGTACTCCAGAAAGCTCGCCGCCGGAAAGATGGGGAAGTGGACGGCGTAGACGAGTATGATGGAGAGCGCGGTGAGCATACCGAGCTTTACCATACGGTCGATGTAGGTTCGTTGCTTCATGTTTGGTTCCTCCCGTTGATTGCTGACGCGAGCCGCCGGCTGCGCCGGGCTTTGCTACGCAAAAAACCCCGCGCATCAACTCACGGGGTTTGCAAAAAGCCAAATATCGTCTCTGGCGTTTGCTTCTCTCATCCGGACTCATGGCGAAGAACTTCGCCAAATCACCGTCGGCAACGGATTCGTACCGTCTCGGCCGCGCATGCGGCTCGCGGGCTCGTCGGCCTAAACGCCGCATCACCGCCGGTGGGGAATCGCACCCCGCCCCGAAGCTGGATTCTCTTGTCGCACGGCGGCTTTTTTCCGCCTCGCGCCTATCGTACCACGCGTTTTTTCGTTTGGCAAGGGCGAATGTACCACGACGCAGCCGAACGCTTTTTTTCTGAGCGGCAAGGCGCCCAAAATACGCGTGCCGCCGCGCTCGTAAACCAGCACAAACGGTTTTCGATTGCCCCCGTGCCGCATCACCGTCCACGCGCCGGGATCGGCGATGCCGTCGAACGGATAGTCCTCGTAAGCGGCGGGAAACGTCAGGCAGAAGTCGATGATTTCCCGTCGCGTCATCCGTTTGTCTCCGGTCTGCGGCTGAAACGAACCGTTTGCGCCGCGTAAAAAACGCTCATCCGACCCGCACCACCGCGCGGTGACGCAGCAGCACGACGGCCAGCTCCTTGACGCGCCGGCCCGTGAGCGCCTCCAACGCAAGGGCGTAGAGCCGCAGTTGCTGCGCATGCCGCTGCGCCGCCTGGTCGGCGGACTCGCCTGTGCGGACGCGGTCGGTCTTATAATCCACGATCACCCATTCGCCGTCCTCGAGAAAGCACGCGTCCAGCACGCCCTGCAACAACACCGTCTCCTCCGCTGCGATGCCGTAGAGCCGCTCCGCATCCATCGGATAGGAAAACGGCAGCTCGCGCTCCAGCCGCCCGGCGCGCCGCATGCGCGAAAAGAGTTCCGCATGCGTAAACCAGGCGACGGCGCCCGCATCCGCAGCTTCCGCCTGCGCTCCTGTGATGCGCCCGCTCGCGCTCAGCCCGGCGAGGTATGCAGCGGCAGCAGCCTCGTCCATCCCGCCGTCCAGCGGCAGGAACTGCATCGCAAGGTGCGTTGCGGTTCCTGCAAACACCGCATCCGTCTCCCCGCCGAGAAACGCCGGCCGGTCGAACGAAGGCAGGCTGTCCTCACCCCCGATCACGCGGCTGACAGAAGCCTTCGCGCGGATCTGCGCCGCTTCCGCAAACGCATATGTCCAGTTCAGGCGCGCTTCGATCGCGTCCAGCACGACCGGGTCAAACGGCGGCAGCTCCTGCGCGTCCGCCGCCGCCGCGCCGCCAAGATACGGCTCGCGCGCATGGAGCGCGATCTGCATGTGCCGGTGCGCGCCCATCAGCAGCCAGCACACGGGGCTCGCGCAGCGAATCGCCTGCCAGGCGGTCGGCGTGCGCGGCGCCTGTGCCAGCTTTTCCTCGGGCCTGTTGAGGCAGGCGGTGAGGATGAGCTTTCTTCGCGCGCGCGTCATGGCGACATACAGCACGCGCATCTCCTCTGCAAGCTGCTCCCGTTTGACGCGCTGGGCGAGGATCACCCGCGCGAGGGTATCCCGCTTGACCCGCTGTACCCCCTCGCGGTCGATATATCGCAGCGCCATGCCATACGACGCGTGCATCTGCAGGCTGTCGCTCACATCCATGCGGTTAAACCGCTTTCCCATCCCCGCGACAAACACCACAGGAAACTCCAGCCCCTTGGATTTGTGTATGGTCAGGATGCGCACCACGTCCGCAGTTACCGTCTGCGCCGCGCCGACGGTGGCGTTGTCCTGTGCCAGCGCGAGGTGGCGCAAAAAGTTCCATACCCCGCGCGAGCCCGCAGCCTCAAAGGCATGCGCCTTGTCGAGCAGCGCGTCCAGATTCGCCTGGCGCTGCGCGCCGTTGACGCCCGCACCCATCTCCTCGTAAAACCCCGTCTCGTCGAGCAGTATGCCGATGAGCTCCTCCACCGAAACAAGCCGGCTCTGCGCACGATAGCGCGAGAGTTTTTCCAAAAACGCAGCTGCACGCTCCCCCAGCGCGCTCTTGCCGTCCGCACAGGCAAACAGCGCCTCGTAAAACGCGCCGCCGGGACGCGCCGCGCGCATCAGCGCAAGCTCCTCGTGCGTGAACCCGCCGATGCTGGAGAGCAGCACGGAGAGCAGCGGCACATCCTGCCTGCGGTTGTCGATCACCGAGAGCAGATTGCGGAGGATCTGCACCTCCACCGCGTCAAAATAGCCGCCGCTGGCCTGCGCATAGGCGGGTACACCACCGGCAGCGAGCGCGCGAGAGACCGACTGCGCCTCCGTCCCCGCGCGCAGCAGAACGGCAAAGTCTCCGTAGCGGTAGCTTCGCATCTCACCCGTGCGCGCATCGGTATACGTCTCTTGCTGCATGATTTCGTGGATGCGTGCCGCGATCAGCCGCGCCTCCACCTCCAGATCCGCCGCGTCTTCGAGCGCGTCCCCGCCCGCCTCGCTCTCTGAGCGCTCCTTTTGGATGAGGTGCAGTTGCGCGCAACCCGCGGGCTGCACGGCGCCGCAAACCAGCTGAGCGCGCGCGTCGTAGTCGATATCGCCCGAACGGGCGCGCATGATCGCCGCAAACACCTCGTTGACCGCCTGGAGCACCTCCTCCGACGAGCGAAAGTTCTCCGCCAGATCGATGCGCGCGCCGCCTTCGCCCGAGAAACGCGCAAGCTTATCGAGAAACAATCCCGGCTCCGCCTGGCGGAATCGGTAGATAGACTGCTTCACGTCGCCTACGAAAAACAGATTGTCCCCGCGCGCGATGCAGGATAGAATCGCCTCCTGCACGCGGTTGCTATCCTGGTATTCATCCACTGCGATCCAGCGAAACTGCTCGCGGTACTCCGCCGCAACCGGCTCCTGCCGCAGCGCGGCAAGCGCAAAGTGCTCCAGATCGTCGTAATCCAGCAGGTTCTTTTCCCGCTTGGCCTCGGCATAAGCGCTTTCAAAGCGTCGCGTCAGCGCGCAGAGCGCACGCACAACCGCGCCCGAGCGTCGCAGGTTCTCCAACTCCTGCGCCTCGTTGCGCTGCAGTCGCTTTTGCTGCTCGCGAATGAGCTCTTTTCCGCTGTCGCGCGCGGCTTTTACGGCCGCCTTGTCCGCCTCGTCCATCCCGCGCGGAAAGGTCAGCCGCCCGTATTCCATAGCGAACAGTGCCGCGCGGTACCGGCCGTATTCCCGGCACAGCAGCATCCCGCGGTAGCGCGTCAGCTCGTCGTCCAGCGTAGAGATCGCTTTTGCGCAGTCGGGGGAGAGCTGCTCCCGCGCTCTCTCGATGGCCTCGATCGCCAACGAAAGCTCTTCCCTGCAAAATGCGGCTGCATCGTCGAGCATGCGCTCCAGCGCACGCCCGTCCTCGTATCGCGCGGCGGCAGCTTGCAGCCAAGCTTCCGGCTCCGGCTCCGCGCGCGTAAAACGATAGGCGGAGAGGATCGCCTCCCACGCCGCCTGTTCGCTGCCGAGCGCTGCGAGCAGCGCGCGGTAATCCGCATCCTCACCGGCGGAGAGCTCGCTCAAAAATTCATCCCGAACGGTCTCGATCAGCGCCGCGCTCTCCATCTCGTCCGCCGTGCGCGCGCGTGCGCTCAAGCCCACCGCAGGATAGTGCCGCCGCAGAACACGGGCACAGAACGCATGGATCGTGGAGATAAACGCGCCGTCCACATTGCGCGCCTGACGGCGCAGATAGCGCATCTCTTCGGCGGTCTCCGCTTCGTCGGCCAGGGCATTGAGCCGGCTTGCAATGCGCCCCTTCATCTCCGCGGCCGCCGCGCGCGTAAACGTAAGCACGAGCAGGTTCTCCACCGGCGCACCCGCGCGGATGCGCGAGACGATCCGCTCGGTCAGCACCGCGGTCTTGCCCGCACCCGCCGCCGCGGATACGATGACATTCCCCTCGCACGCAATGGCGCGCCGCTGTTCACTCGTCCATCGCATCGGCATCCCCTCCGATCCGTTCAAAAAACGCATCCTGTTTGATGGTGTTATACAGGCGCACGCTGCAGCCCGGATTCCGCGGGTCAAACCTGCAGATGCTTCTGTAGTCGCAGTAGACGCAGGCCTCCTGCCGCTTTTTGCGCGCGGCGGGAGAGGCAGCCAGCTCGCCGCCGAGCATGCGTGAAAGCGTCTGCTCCGACTTTTTCTTTGCAAGCGTAAGCAGGGCCTCCATCTGCTCGCGCGAGCAGACGCTGCCGGTATACGCCGCCTCGCCCGTCTGCTCCACCTGATACAGCACGGCGGATTTTCCGCCGGAGAGTGCATTGTCGCTCGCGCGGATGATGGCCGCATCCGAAAGCGTCAGCCCCTTGAGCCGAAACGCCTCGGCAAGCGCGCCCTCGATATCCTCCTCTGCGTCGGACACCACAGGCTGCGAGATCGGCATGTAATACAGCCCCGCGCGCGTCTGCGCCCGCTCCGCCGCCGCCAGCAGATACAGCGGCAGCTGCAGCGTCAGCCCGTGCAGCACGCCGGCAAAATCAAAATCCCGTCCGCCGGTCTTGTAGTCCACCACGCGCAGCAGCTCCCGCCCGCCGGAGACGGCCCGATCCACGCGGTCGATCACCCCGCCGACGAGCGCCTCGCTCCCATCCGGCAGCACCAGACGAATCGGCGGAAACGGCGCGCCCTCCCCAAAGCGCACCTCGGTCAGAATGGGCGAAAAGCTCCCCGCGCGCAGCTGGCCAGCAATTGCGAGCACGCTCTGCCGCAGCGTCTCCACGAGCAGAAACAGCGTCGCGCGCATGCGTTCATTCTCCAGCAGGATGCCGTCGTGGTGCGCGGCGATCACGCCCGGCAGCACCTCGTCGAGCACGCGCAGGGCCTCTTCATCCGTCAACAGCTTCCAGTTGAGATCGCGCTCGTTGACCGCGCGGACAAACGCCTCCAGCGCGGCGTGGTAAAACGCGCCGAGGTCCGCCGCGCGCTCGGTGAACTCCCGCGTCTCGGCGGCGCGCAGGCCGTATCGAATAAAATGCTGAAAAGGGCAGTTGTTGAAGCTCTCCAGCCGGCTTGCGCTCATAGGCAAACGCGTTCCATAGAGCGCGGCCGCTGTTTCACGCGGGATTGCTTGCGGCAGCCATCTGCCCGCGCTCTCGGCAAGCATGCGCTGCGCCAGCGCGCGCGTGCCGTCCTGCCGAGTCAACCACTCGATCAGCGCGGGCAGCCGACCGGGGCAGATCCCGTCCTCGCGAAACCGGCGCAGATCCCGCGCGGCCATGGTCAGCGCCTCCGCCGCGCAGTCCGGCAGCGCATCGGCCGTCTCGATGTCGCTGCGCTGCACGCAGTTTGGGCAGAGCTGCCGCAGCCGCTCTACCAGCGGACTGGGCGATAGCTCTCCGCCGCCGTCGCCATAGGCGAAGCTGACAAACAGATACTCGTCCGCACGGCTCAGCGCGGTGTAAAGATCGAGCCGGTCGGCCGCAGACAACTCCTCGGCGGTCTTTCGTACGGGTGCTCCCTGCCGCTTCAGCTCGCGGATCTCCGCGTCGTCCAAAATCCCGTCGTTTTGCTGCGGGCGTGGCAGAAGCCCGTCGTTCGCGCCGACGATGAAGAGCGCGCGCACCCTGCGGCTTCTCGTGCGCACCACGTCGCCGACGACGCCCTGATCCGCCGTACCCGGCACCACACCGATGCTCGCCCCGCGCAGCCCCTCCTCCAGCAGACGATAAAAGCCGGCGCGCCCGGTCTTGCATTCTCCGAGAATCTCGGCGAGCTGGTCGAGCAGCGCAACGAGCAGATTCCAAACCTGCGCGTGCTCCTGCATTTCGGCGAGGCGCTCCGCACGCTGCAGCGCTTCGGCGCGCGCTTCAAGCTGCCGCTGCAGCTCGATCTGCAGCAAAAACCGATAGAGCGCACGCACCTGTTCCGCCACGCTCGCGCGCGCAAGCCCTTTGCCGAGCGGCTCGAGCGCGGCAGCCGCGCAGGCGCGCGCCCGCTCCGCGCCCTCGCTCGGGTTCGCGCGGGAGAGGGGTTTCCCCAGCAGGCTGCCGCGCTGCCCCGTTCTTTTAAGATAGAGATCCAGTTCCTCCGCGTCCTCCTCGGCACAGCCGGCGTAGCCGCTCTTGAGGTAGCGCAGCAACTCGTCCGGGTGGAATCCGTTGGCCACATAGCCGACCGCACAGAGCACCGCGTCCGCCGCGGCGTGCCCGCTGAGCGGGCGCTTGCGATCGAGAAAGATCGGAATCCCCCTGCGCGCGCAGGAACGGCGGATCAGCCCGGCGTACGCATCCAGATCGGATACCACGACCGCCATCTCCCGGTAGCGGATGCCCCGATCCCGCGCAAACGATAAAATCGCCTCCGCCAACGCCTCCGCCTCCGCGCGGCGGCTGCTCGCGCCAAAGAGCGTAAGCTTCCCTGCGTCGCCGTGGTATACCTCGGCCGGATAGGCAAACAGATTTCGCTCGATATGGCGCATGAGCGGGTCGGACCGGTTCGTCTGCTCGCAGAGGCGCGCTTCACCGACGGCTGCACCCGCTTGTTCGGCCGTCTCGCGCAGCGCGCGCAGCGTCTCCCGCTCCGGCTCAAATACCTCCTCGTCCGCGCGCTGCACGCAATCGACGCGCAGCGTAACGGTAACGCAGGGACAGAGTACGAGCATCTTGCCGATCAGCGCCAGCACCTGCCGGTTTGGACTGTCGAGCCCATCGATGTAGACCGGCTGACCCGCGGCAAACGACTCCGCCAACAGTCGAACCGCCGCATCGGCCGCGTCGGCCAGACTCAGATAGCGCGCTTGCAGATAGTCCTCGGTCTCGCGGTATAAAATTGATATGTCGGAGAGCTTCTCCGCCAGCGGAGACTGCTCGGGCAGGCGAACGATCAGCGCATCCAGCGCATCCGGTGCAAGCTCCGCGCGCTTGATATCCCGAAAGATGGTCTCCAACTCCTCGGCAAAGCCCGCGCTCTGCGCCGCGCGGGAGAAGAGCCGCAGCTCGTCCTTTTTCCGGTCTATGGCGCGGCGGATGACCATGCGGTACCCTTCGGCGGATAAAAAAGGACGCGTCGTCCCCGCAAGGGAGAGCACGCGCTCGGTCAGGCGGCTGAAGCTGAACACCTGCACGCCGAGCAGGCCGCCCAGCGCGCTTGCCAGCAATTTCTCCGCCTCATACGTATACTGCTCCGGCACGATCAGGATCGCTCGCTCGCCCTTTTGCTGATGCGCGCGTAGCGCCTCCACCACGCGGGCGGTCTTGCCCGTGTCCGCGCGGCCAAGTATGAGGTTGAGCCGCCCGCTCATGTGAGCGACTCCCTGTGCACGGGCGTGTAGCGCATCTGCCCCTGCTCGCTGCGGCTCTCGTAGAGCACGACGGCGTTTGCGGTAAAGGCTGCTTTCTGCGGCGGGAGCACAAAGCCCTCGTCCCCCTCGATTCTCCGCCCGAGGGTCACATGCGGCGTGAGCCGCCCGCGGTTTTTGGAAAAACCCCGCTCCCAGAGCGCGGCCTCCAGCGATTCATAGAGCCGGTCGAGCTCGTCGCTGTCGCAGGAGACGCCGACAAAACCCATATGCGCGCTATCGTACTTAAACGAGCCGTATGCACCGAGGCGCAACACAAACGGGCGGATATCCCGCACCGCCTCGCGCATCGCGTCCGCAATGTCCTTAAGCTCGTTTGTCTCACCCAGAAAATGCAGCGAGATATGGTAGTTTTCGCGCGGCACAAACCGCCCGACGGCCCCGTGC
>JAEWQH010000055.1 GCA_023399275.1 Bacillota bacterium | reverse complement strand
ATGAAGACCGGCACATCGAGCTTCAACGCAGTCTGATCAAACTTGCAGGCGATCACCTCACGCCAAAGCTCCCGCAGGTTGTAAAAAGCGCCCTTGGCATACCTGGCGATGTCGGGCAGCGTATACTCCGGCGAACGCAGAAGCGGCAGCACCATGGATGTGATCATGCTTTCCTTTTTGCCGTGCGCCGCGCCGCCGTACTTCGTCATCAGGTTGCGCTGCACGGTGAGGTCGTCCAGCGAGCGATAGTACCCGTCCACCGGCGCGCCGATGCGCGCCAAATCCCGCAGCGCCTTGCGATCCCCCCGCCTGGTCGCCTCGCCCAGCACGAACTCATACGAGATACGCTCGTTTTCCGCTCCGTTTGCGAGCTGACCTGTGCCGATATAGGCCGCGATCCGCCCGGGGATCCGCTGGCAGAGCAAAACGCCCAGATAGCTGCCGTAGCTGTGGCCCGCCAGGTAGATCTTCTCCTGCCCAAACCGCGCGCAGAGCCACTCTACCGCCGCGATTGCATCCTGCAAAACAGTGTCGACATCCATATGCCGCGCCGCCTGTTCGCGGGTATAGCTCTTGCCCGCGCCGCGTTGATCAAAGCAGACCAGCGTGCAGATATCCGTCAGCGGCGCCTGATCCGCCAACACAAAGTGACGGTCGCATACGCCCGGGCCGCCGTGTAAAAACAGCAGCACGGGGTTCTTTTCGCCTGTGCCGCGGATGCGGAAGTCCAGGGTGGTGCCGTTGAGCGCGAGCTTAAGGTGCTCGTCCATGGGAAACTGTTGTTTCATGCCGCTCTCTCCTCATCTTACGATCGATTTTGCGCGGGGAAAATTCCTATATGATATAAGATACTACAATTCCGCCCTGCCGTACAGCACAACGGACAATTCTGTGAACTTCCTGCTACAAATCCGTAAACACTCGCCTGCCCTCTCCGCGCCGCCGCTGCCGCCGGCGCCCGTTGCAGCAAATCGCGCCCTAAAGCCGGATGGGTTTGAGCAGAAAACGAGAATCGTTCTTCTCTTATTATGGATTTTGGCGCGTCTGCGCGGCAAACCACCTCAATTGACCCTCCAGTCAGCGCGGTGCTATACTGTAGCCATTCCATCGGCGCCGCACGCGGTGCGCGCAACCGCATCGTCAACGCGCGGCAGGCGGGAAAGGATCACTTTTCCATGACAAATCAACTAAAATCGGCACTCGCACTCATGCTTTGCCTTGCACTGGCGCTAAGCGGCTGCGCGCTGCCCTCGCCTGTCCCCGTCGAAGACGGTGCGACCAACGTTTCCTCCGACTTTACGCCAAGCGGTGACGCCGCAGCGCAACCGGCCTCCTCCAGCGCGTATCTTGTGGATACCGTGGACATGGCGGGCAACGCCATCCGCCTGAGCGCATACCCGGACCGCATCGTCGTGCTCGACCCGGCAGACTGCGAAGTCCTCTATGCCATCGGCGCGGGCGAGCGCATCGTCGGGCGGTCGATCGGCTGCGACTACCCGGCGGAGGCAACGCTGCTGCCCTACGCTACGGTGGACGGGAAGACCGATCCGGAACTGCTGCTGCAGCGCGAGCCACAGCTTGTGATCATGGGCATGGAGGACGCGCAGGACGCGGATCTCATCTCCGCCCTTGCAAACGCAAGTATACCGGTTGTGGTCACCAACGTGACGGACATCAACAATATGTATGGCGCTATCTCACTGCTCGGCACCGTCACCAACCACGCCGCAGAGGCCGGCTCGCTCGTTTCCCAGATCATCACCGACCTTGCCGCGCTGCAGGCGAAGATTTCCTCCCATAGCGAAACGGTCTATCTGGAGCTCACGCCGCTGGCCGATGGCATGACGACCCTCGGCGGAAGCACCGTTTTTTCCTCGCTGGTCTCTCTGCTCGGGTATCACAACGAGTTTGAGGACCAGGCCGGGCTGATCAGCGTCACGCAGGATCAGGTGGTCGGCCGCTCGCCGGATATCATCATCACCGCCGCGCAGAGCGCTGCGGACGCGCAGCCCGAACCGGATGAGACAGCCGATCCAAATGCGTCGCCGGACCCGGCCGCAAACGAATCCGCGCCAACCGGGCCGGCGGAGATCCTGGCGCGCAGCGAATGGACACAGGTGGACGCGGTGAAGAACAATCGCGTCTACTACATCGATCCCGCGCTGATCACGCGCGCGGGCCCGCGCATCCTTGCAGGCGCCGCAGCACTCTACACGGCGCTGTATGAAGGCAAACAACCTGAGTGACCCGACAGCCGGCCGCAGCCCTTACCCCAACCAATCCGGCTGCAGCGGATCGTCCGGCATAGGCAGTTTTTCTGTGCGTTTTGCCGTCCGGGAACCCGAAAGACGCGCGGCAAAACGTCCCTCCTCCGTCAAAAAACAGTTTTGGGCGTAGATAAAAGCGTCCGGCGCAAGGCCGGACGCTTTATTTTGAGTGGGAACCGTTATTCGATCGCCGTGAAGGCTTCCTTGTCCATGCCGCAGACGGGGCAGACCCAATCTTCGGGCAGGTCTTCAAACGCGGTGCCCGGGGCAATGCCGTTGTCGGGATCGCCAATCTCGGGATCGTATACATAACCGCAAACGCATTCATACTTCATACTACTCATACCTCCTGCTTGAATTGAACCAGCTGACCGCTTCGATAACGCCTGGATGCGCTTCGGCAGTTTCGTTCTGCATCCAATATAGCAAATCCGAATTACAATGACAAGTTTTTTCAGTGCATTGTCCGCAAATCTCCCGTATCTGTATAATCGTACACGCGCGCGGCCGGGATGGCTGAGGCGGGCGGCATCTCTGCCGCCCGCCTTTGTTCAATCGGTTATTTAACCTACCGCTTTGCCGATGTCACGATAGACATCCTCAAAGTAGGTCACGATGCTGGTGTCATTCTGCCAAGCGGAGAGCTCCGTATTCCAGTACGTGTCGCTATTCGTGGCGACCACCGCCGCTTTGATGTCGTCATACACGTCCGTAAGCGAACGCTCGCCCGCGGGTTCGCTGCCGACAAGCTGGAGGATGTAGAATACGTCGTCCACCAGGATAACCGCGGTATACTCGCCATCCTTGAGCTGGCCGACGGCCTCCACAAGCTTCTCGTTCCAGGCGGTGTCCTCGCCGCCAACATACATCAGAAGCCCGGTGTCCACAAACGTCGGATACTCGGTATACATCGTGTCCTCGCCATACTCCTTGAGCACATCTTCAAAGCTCGTGCCCGACTGGAGCGCCGCATAGGCCTCATCCGCCTTGGCGCGCGCATCCTTGATGTACTCTTCATACAGCGCGTCGGCCGCGGCCTTTTTGGTCATGTAGTCGCTGACGATCTCGGCGCCGCCGTCGATCTCGCCGATGGTCACGTTGATGCCCGTGGCGGAAGCGTCCGCGCCTTTTGCTGCGTACTTATCGGCCAACGCCGTAAGCGCCGCCGTGCCGAACTCCACTTCCAACGCATCCAGCTCGTCCTTGAGCGAGGTATATTCATCCGAAACCTCGTCAGCAGGCGTGATGCTGATGGAGCGCACGCGCACATACCCCTCCGGCGTATAGAGCATTGGATCGCCGCCGCTCATCTGATAGTCCTCCGCAGCCGCGCCGTAGTCCGCCGGGCTGGTGGTGTAGCTCTCGGTTTGGGAGGCAAGCAGATCGTCGTAATACGACTGAATCTCCTCGTCCGTCGCGGTGACATCCTTGGTCACCTCCGCCTTGAGCGCGGTTTTCAGCGCCTCGTTGGTATAACTCTCGAGCATGTAGCTGCGGAAGCCTTCCACGTCCATTTCCAAGCCGGACGCATCCAACTGCTCCTGGAAGATCTCCAGCGCGCGGGTCTCGACATCGCTCGCGCCTTCGCTCTCCGCCTCCGAGCGGAATGAGTCCATATAGTACTGCATCTGCTCTTCCACCTGCGCATCGACCTCTTCCTTCTGCTCGTCGGAGAGAGTGACGCCAAGCAGCTGCGCTTCATAGAGCTGGAGCTTGTCCTCGACCAGAGCCGAGATCACGCTATCCTGCATGGCCTCGACATCCTCGTCTTTGCTCGGCGCACTCATGCCATAGTATGAATACATGGAGACCATGTAGTCGTATTCGTCGATGATGTCGCCCTTGGTGATGGTGAAATCGTCGCCGATTTTCACGGCGATCTCATCGCGCTCTTCGTCGGAATATGTCGCATCCGAGTCGGTTGCGTTGGATGCGCTGGCGTTGTCCGTCCCCTTGCCGGCGCACGCCGCAAAGGACAGCGTCAGCGCAACGGCGATCAGCACAGAGAGCGCCTTTTTCCAGATGTTGTTCATAGTAGTCGGTTTCTCCCTTTTTTATTCAGCGCTCCTGCGCATTGGAAACGATTTGAGTGCCTTCCCATGTGTCTTTGGGAAGGTTGGCATTCTCCGGCGCGGGTGCCCGCGTCCGAGCCGCGGCTTCTTACGCCGCTTTTATCATTATATGCCTGCATCCAATTCGACGCAACGGACAATTGTGTAAAGGAATTGTGGCAGTTTGCCCGTAACTGCCGCCGCGCTGGCATTTTTCTGCCGTATTTCGATGGCGGGCGGATCGCTGGCGATCAGCCGCGCGCCCTCAAATGCCGAAACGGCTGCAATGAGCTTACCGCCGTCGAACCTTGCGTTTTGCGAAAAGCGCAGCTTCGCCTCCCCGTCGCGCACCGCAACGCTCTCGATAAACGCACGCGCGGCATATGCCTTGACCTCGGAGATGCGCATGAGGTTCGTCACGCTCTCCGGCGGCTCACCGAAACGGTCGATGAACTCCTCCGTCACGTCCATGAGGCTCTCCGCGCCATCGATCTGCGCAATGCGGCGGTAGGCCTTGAGGCGCATGAGCTCGCTGGGCACGTAGCCGTGCGGGATGTGCGCGTCGATGGGGATATCCACGCTCGTCTCGGTGAGCGGCTCCTGGCTTCTGCCCTGCTGCTCGTCCACCGCGCGGCGAATGAGCTTGACGTAGTATTCATAACCAACGTCGCTGATGTGCCCGTGCTGCTCCGCGCCGAGCAGCGACCCCGCGCCGCGGATCTCCAGGTCGCGCATGGCGAGCTGGAATCCCGCGCCAAACTGCGTAAACTCGCGGATGGCCATCAGCCGCTTTGCGGCCTTTTCGTTCATCACGCGGCCGGTCTGCACCGTGAAATATGCGTAGCCGATGCGACTCGAGCGTCCCACGCGCCCACGCAACTGGTAGAGCTGGGCCAGGCCCATCTTATCCGCCTCCAGCACGACCAGCGTGTTGGCGTTGCCGATGTCGAGCCCGCTCTCGATGATGGTGGAGCAGAGCAGCACATCGTTTTTCTGCTCCAAAAAATCGATCATCGCGTTTTCCAGCTGCGTCTCCCCCATCTGCCCGTGCGCGATGCCGATGCGCGCCTCCGGCACGAGCGCTTCCAGCCTGCGCGCGGTCTGCTCCATGCTCTGCACGCGGTTTGAGACCACATACGCCTGCCCCTTTCGCGCGATCTCGCGGCTCAGCGCATCCTTGATCAGCGCGTCGGTATACTCCAGCACATAGGTCTGCACAGGGTAGCGCGCCTCCGGCGGGGTCTCGATCACGCTGATGTCACGTATGCCGGTCATGGACATATTCAGCGTGCGCGGGATCGGCGTGGCCGTGAGCGTCAGCACATCCACCGCCTTCTTGATCGCCTTGATCTGTTCCTTGTGGTTCACGCCAAAACGGTGCTCCTCGTCTACGATGAGCAGGCCGAGCGCCTTGTACTTCACATCCTTTGCCAGCAGGGCGTGGGTGCCAACGACGCAGTCGATCTGCCCGGCGGCGAGCGCCGTCTTGATCGCCTCACGCTCCTTTGGCGTTTGGAAACGGGAGAGGCACGCCATCTTCACCGGAAAATCGGCAAAGCGCGAGCACATGGTGTTGTAGTGCTGCTGCGCCAGAATGGTGGTCGGCACGAGGATCGCAACCTGCTTCCCATCCTGAACCGCCTTGAATACGGCGCGCAGTGCAAGCTCCGTCTTGCCGTATCCCACATCGCCGCAGAGCAGGCGGTCCATGGGCCGCGGCTGCTCCATATCCGCCTTGATCTCCTGCATGCTCTGCTTCTGGTCGGGGGTCAGCTCATAGGGAAAGCGCTCCTCAAAGGTGCGCTGCCAGGCGGTGTCCTTCGAAAAGGCAAACCCCTTTGCGCTCGCGCGCTCGGCATACAGCGCCGCCAGATCGACGGCGAGCTTCTTCGCCGCATTTTTCGCTTTGTTGACGCGGTTGGTCCACTCCGCCCCGCCGAGCTTGCTCAACTGGGGACCGACCTCGTCCTCGCCGCCGCCGACGTACTTCTGCACGCGGTCGAGCTGGTCGGTCGGGATATAGAGCCGATCTCCGCCACGGTATTCGATGAGCAGGTAGTCCTTCGTGTTGCCCTGCACCGTCAGTGGCTCCACCTTGACGAAGCGGCCGATGCCGTGCGCCTCGTGCACGATGTAGTCGCCCACCGAGAGCTCGGAGAACGAAAGGTGCTTCTTCGCGCGGCTCTTTTTCACCGCGCGCTCAGTGCGCCCAGTGATCTCATATTCGCTGAAGATATTCAGCTTGAGCTGGGGGTAGGAGAATCCACGCGCCAGCTGCCCCGGCAGGATCAGCGTCTTGCCGGCCGGCAGCTCCGCGGGCAGTTTGCCCGCCGCCGTCGCCTCCGCGCCGTAGTCGGCGAAGTTATCGAGCAGCTCCTGCGTCTGCTCGCCCGCGTAGATGACCGTCTTCTCCCCCTGCGCGTTGAGCCGCTTGACCTCGCGGGCGATCTCGTCAAATGCGCCCATGAACTGCGGCGCGCCACGCGACTCGAGCGAGACGATCTCCCGCGGGGAAAACTGCGGATGCGTGCGTGAAAGCGCATAGAAAAGCGCCGTTCGTCCGGTGTTCAGCCGCTCGAGCGTCTCGTTTGCGCCGCGCTCCAGCGCGCCCTGCTCCGGCACGCCCTCATCGCGCTCAAGCATGGCCTTCACGCTCTCGGCAAAGCGCATCTGCTCGGTGCGCAGCGCCTCGTCCACGAGCAGCGCTTCGTCCACGATGCGGATCGCGTCCTCATCAAGATAATCCAGAACCGTATCGGTCTTTTTGTAGAGCAGCGGCAGCAGCACATCCCCGCCCACGCTGGAGGCCCCCGCGCTCCACGCATCCTCCTGGTCGCTCAGGCCGGCCCTGCCCGCAATGCGCGCCAGCGCCTTCTGCGTGAGCTCCTTTGGCTGCGGCGTCTCCAGCGCGGGGCGCAGGAGCACGCGCTGCACCTGCTCCACGCTGCGCTGCGTCAGCGGATCAAAGGCGCGCATCTGGTCGATCTCGTCGCCAAAGAACTCGATGCGCACGGGGTATTCTTCGCCCGGCGCAAACACGTCCACAAGGTCACCGCGTGCGGCGCACTGCCCGCGCCCCTCGACCATCTCCACCCGTTCGTACCC
>JAEWQH010000101.1 GCA_023399275.1 Bacillota bacterium | reverse complement strand
AAGCAGTGGCGAGGAATTGCAACTCGCTATGCGAAGTACACGACGTCGTTTGTTGCAGCCGTACAAATTCGTTGTATTGCTATTTGGGCTGCAGTTTTAGTATGATCTATTGTCGACACTATCTAGTAAGTTTGCCGAGCAGGAGGGCAAAAACGCCGGAGAGTTCTACACTCCCTCTTGTGTGGTACATACGCTTGTGGAGGTCATCAAACCGTTTAACGGTCGTGTATACGACCCCTGCTGCGGAAGCGGCGGCATGTTCGTGCAGTCCGCCGAGTTTGTAAAAGCGCATAGAGGGAACATCAACAACCTTTCTATCTACGGGCAGGACAGCAATCCAACCACATGGAAGCTATGCCGGATGAATCTTGCCATTCGCGGCATAGAGGCCGACTTTGGCAAAAGCCAGGCCGACACTTTCTTCAACGACCTACACCCGACCATGAAGGCCGACTACATACTGGCGAACCCTCCTTTTAACCTTTCCGACTGGGGCGCGGACAAACTGGCGGATAATCCTCGTTGGAAATACGGCCTGCCCCCGTCGGGCAATGCCAACTTCGCGTGGATGCAGCACATGATCTACCACATGAGCGCAAGGGGCCGCATTGGTATGGTGTTGGCCAACGGTTCCCTCTCCAGCCAGAGCGGCGGCGAGGGCGATATCCGCAAAGCGATCATAGAAGACGATTTGGTGGAAGGCATTATTGCCATGCCGCCCCAGCTTTTCTACACCACGCAGATTCCGGTTTCGCTTTGGTTTTTGAATCGTGCCAAAAAGCAGCCGGGCAAGACGCTGTTCATCGATGCCCGCAATATGGGCACGATGATTTCCCGCCGCCTGCGGGAAATGACCAATGAAGACATAGGAAAAATTGCTTCCGCATTTGATGCGTTTGAAGCCGGAACGCTTGAAGACGAAGTGGGCTTCTGTGCTGTTGTTTCAACAGAGGACATCACAAAGCAGGATTACATTCTCACGCCGGGGCGCTATGTCGGCCTTGCCGAGCAGGAGGATGACGGTGAACCCTTTGAGGAAAAGATGACACGGCTTACTGGCGAGTTGACTGATCTGTTTATGCAGAGCCATGAGCTGGAGGAAGAAATACGCCAGAGATTGGGGGCAATTGGTTATGAGTTATAAAGACACAGAAATCATCATGTACCAGTCCGAGGACGGAGCGACAAAAATTGATGTTCGCATGGAAAACGAGACAGTTTGGCTGTCCCTCGACCAGATGGCCGACCTGTTCCAACGCGATAAATCGACGATTTCACGTCACATAAAAAATGTTTTTGAAGAAGGCGAACTTTCGCGTGAAGCAACTGTTGTAAAAATTGCAACAGTTCAAAATGAAGGCGCGCGAATGGTTGAACGGCAGATAGACTACTACAATCTTGATGTCATTATTTCTGTCGGCTACCGTGTAAAATCGCTGCGCGGCACGCAGTTTCGCATTTGGGCCACCGAACGGCTGCGGGAATACATCATTAAAGGCTTTACCATGAACGACGACCTGCTGAAAAAAGCGGGTGGCGGCAACTATTGGAAAGAGCTTTTGGAGCGCATCCGGGATATTCGTTCCAGCGAGAAAGTGTTTTACCGTCAGCTTTTAGAGCTTTTTGCAACAAGCGTTGATTATGACTCGAAATCAGAGGAATGCAGGCAGTTTTTCCAGATTGTCCAGAACAAAATGCATTATGCCGTCAACAAACAGACCTCCGCGGAGATCATACACCGCCGTGCCGATGCGGATAAGCCTTTTATGGGAATGAAAACCTTTCCCGGTGACCAGCCGAAAAAGGAGGACGCCTTGATTGCCAAAAATTATTTGGACGAAAAAGAACTGGCCGTATTGAACCGCATGGTTTCGGCGTTTTTCGATTTGGCGGAGCTGCACGCGCTCAACCACGAGCATATGTACATGAAGGACTGGCTGCCGCAGGTGGATGACTTTGCCCAGCGTTACGGAAAAGGCGTCTTGCAGAACGCGGGGACGGTTAGCCGTCAAGCCGCTATTGAGAAAGCAACGGAGGAATACAAAAAATACCGCAAGCGGATGGCTGACTTGCCCTCACGCGCTGAACAAGACTATCTAGAGACCATCAAACAGGCGCAGAAAAAGCTGAAGGGTAAAACCGGAGGTGAGCGAGAATGAGAGATGGGTGGAACACTACTGAACTTGGGAAAATAGCAGATTTCATTGATTACAGGGGGAAAACGCCGCCAAAGCAATCATTTGGGATACCTTTAATTACAGCAAAAATAATTAAGAAAAATAGAGTTCAAGAACCAAACGAGTTTATTGCCAGTAATTTTTATGATGAATGGATGAGAAGAGGTATTCCTAATAAGGGAGATGTGATATTCACCACCGAAGCGCCTCTTGGTGAGGTGGCACTTATAAAAACTGATGAAAAGCAAGCTTTTGCTCAGAGAATCATTATTCTACAAGCAAAAGCTGACATATTAGACAGTACTTTTTTATTCTACACCTTGCAATATTCAAAAACGAAGAGCCGTATTGAGTCAAGAAGTTCAGGCACTACTGTTTTTGGCATAAAGAGTGCTGAATTAAAAAAAGTCAAGATCGACTATCCCAGTTTCCCCGAGCAACGCGCTATTTCCGCTACGCTCTCCTGCCTTGATGACAAAATCGAACTGAACAACAAAATCAGCGCCAATCTTGAGGCGCAGGCACAAGCTATTTTCAAAAGCTGGTTTGTGGATTTTGAGCCGTTTCAAGACGGTGAGTTTGTTGACAGTGAGCTTGGCCCGATTCCCAAAGGCTGGCGGGTTGGCTCACTTGGAGATATTGCGCGATATGTTACAGAAAGAATGCCAACCAAGTATTGCAATGCAGAGAATTATATATCCACAGAAAATATGCTGGCAAATAAACAAGGTGTTGTATCGGCTTATTCGTTGCCATCAACTCCTGCTGCAAGTAGATACGTAGAGCGAGATATATTGATATCAAATATCCGCCCGTATTTTAAGAAAATATGGTTTGCAAATAAAATTGGTGGTTGCTCAAATGATGTCCTCGTTATTAGAGCAAGACATAAATATTTGAGCGGACTTTTATATAGCATTCTTTATAGTGATGCATTTTTCGATTATGCAACAGTGACATCAAAAGGGACAAAAATGCCCCGCGGGGATAAATCAGCTATCATGAAATACCTAATAGCATTTCCTCCGTCTTTAGAACATGATGTTCATATCCAGCAACTTGCTATAATTGTAATGCAATTTCAAAAGAAGATAAGTGAGTTGCACAAAGAGAATCAAAACCTTGCTGCGCTCCGTGACACCATGCTCCCAAAACTTATGAGCGGCGAAATTGAGGTGCCAGTTTAATTTTTGGAGGTAATAATGATGGATATGCTAAATACTCTCTTAATCGCATGTATCCCCGCATTGGTAACAGGCTTTTTTGCTTATTTTTCCGCAAGGAAAACTGCTCAAATAAAAATAAATGAACTACAAAAGCAAAACGAGCACGAAATAAACAAATTGATGGAACAACACAAAATTGATATCGACTCCTTGAAAGAAAAACATGCATTAGAAATGGAAAAAGCCGAATCTGAACATAGGTATAAGCTAGATATCATTGCGTTGGAACACAAAAACGAGCTTGAGAGTAAAGAAAAAGAGCTTGAAGCTGGAGCAAAGTATGGCGCAATGGGCAGTTTGCTAAGTAACCCAGAAAAAATCAACGGGCTATTAGGCTTGTTAGACCACCCTGAAATTAAGAAACGAATGAAATAACCCGAAAGGAGCCCGCACTTATGTCCTTCCTTGAATCAAACTACGAAAACGCCGTCATGATCCTGCTGGACGAGCTGGGCTATACGCGCCTGTATGGCCCGGACATCGCGCGGGATTTTCGCAATCCTTTATACATGGACGCGCTGACCGAGAGGCTGCCGCATATCAACCCCAACGCGGACAGGCAGGCGGTGGATGAGGCGATATATAAGCTTTTACATATGGAACACGGTGCCCTTGTACAGCAGAACCGGCAGTTTATGGACTGGCTGCAAAACGGCGTGGAGGTCAGCTATCAGAAAAACGGCGAGACAAAGCATGAAATTATCCGTCTGATTGATTATGAAAACGTGAACAATAACCTGTTCCATGCCATCAACCAGTGGACGGTAATGGAGCATGAGACCAAGCGACCGGATGTTGTGATATTCATCAACGGCCTGCCCCTTGTGGTGGTGGAACTGAAAAGCTGTATCCGGGAAGAAACCGACTTCTCCGACGGCTACCGCCAGATCAAGAACTATATGCATGAGATTCCGTCCCTGTTCCAATATAATGCTTTCTGTGTTATCAGCGACTTGGTGGATTCCAAAGTCGGCACCATTACGGCGGGTTTTGACCGTTTTGTTGATTGGAAGACGGTTGACGGCAGCTATGAGGAAACGCAGTTTGCCCGGTACGACGTTCTGTTCAACGGTATGCTGAAGCCGGGGCGGTTTTTAGATATTCTAAAACACTTTATCCTGTTTTCGCAGGACACGCCGGAAGATAAAAAAATACTGGCCGGGTATCACCAGTATTTCGCGGTAAAAAAGGCGGTGGAATCCACCCGCCATGCCACCGAGACGGACGGCAAAGGCGGCGTGTTCTGGCATACGCAGGGCAGCGGAAAATCTCTGTCTATGGTGTTCTATGCGGGATTGTTGCAGCAGGCGTTGGACAGCCCCACCATTGTAGTCATCACCGACCGCAACGACTTGGACGACCAGCTCTATACACAGTTTGCCTCCTGCAAGGACTTTTTGCGCCAGACACCGGAACATGCGGAAAGCCGCGAGCACTTGAAAAAACTACTGGCCGGACGGCAAGCCAACGGCATCTTTTTCACCACCATGCAGAAGTTTGAAGAATCCGCCGAACCGCTCAGCGAGCGGCGCAACATTATCGTCATGGCGGACGAAGCCCACCGCAGCCAATACGGACTGACGGAACGGGTGAAAAAAGACGGCACGGTGGTTGTCGGCACGGCCCGCATCATTCGGGACAGCCTGCCGGAAGCAACCTTTATCGGCTTTACCGGTACTCCGGTTTCCACAAAAGATCACAATACACGGGAAGTGTTCGGCGACTACATAGATATTTACGATATGACCCAAGCGGTGGAGGACGGCGCGACGCGGCCTGTTTACTACGAAAGCCGGGTTATGAACCTCGGTCTTAATGAAGATGTGTTGCGCCAGATCGACGCCACGTATGAACTGCTGGCGCTGAACGCGGACGAGCGGGACATAGAGCGCAGCAAAAAAGAATTGGGAACGATGGAGGCCATCCTGGCCGCGCCGGAAACGATTGATACTCTATGCCGGGATATTATCGCCCATTATGAGGACAGCCGGGAAAACCTGCTGACCGGCAAAGCCATGATCGTGGCCTATTCCCGTGCCATCGCTTTACAGATTTATAACGAGCTGCTTAAACTGCGCCCCGGCTGGACGGAAAAGGTAAAAGTGGTGATGACCTCCGGTAACAACGACCCGGAGGAATGGCGAAATATTATCGGCAACAAAACCTATAAAAAAGAGCTGGCACGCAAATTCAAAGACGACGGCGACCCGATGAAAATTGCCGTCGTCGTGGATATGTGGCTGACAGGCTTTGACGTGCCCAGCCTTGCCACGATGTATGTGTACAAGCCCATGAACGGCCACAACCTGATGCAGGCCATCGCCCGCGTCAACCGTGTTTTCAGGGACAAGGAAGGCGGCCTCGTCGTTGACTATGTGGGCATCGCCCGCGCGCTCAAGGAAGCGATGAACGATTATACCGTCCGCGACCGTAAGAACTACGGCGACATGGACATTGCCAAAACCGCGCTGCCCAAGTTTGAGGAAAAGCTGCGGGTGTGCGGCGAGCTGTTTCACGGCTTTGATTACGCCGCGTTTATACAGGAAAACAGCGACGACAAGGCGCGGGCGGATTTGATTACCGGCGGCATCAACTTCATCATGGGCAAGGAGGAAAACACGCAAAATCTGTTCCAAAAAGAATCTATGCTGCTGCGTCAGGCCAGAACGCTGTGTCAGAGTTTATTGAATAAAGACCAGCGTATGGAGGCCGCCTATTTTGAAGCGGTACGGGTGGCGCTCAGCCGGATATCCGGCCCGCGCAAGCTGTCCTTTAAGGAAATCAACGAGCAAATCAATGCAATGCTGGGACAGAGCATCCGCAGTGACGGCGTCATAAATCTGTTTTCGGATAGAAATGAGGAATTTTCGCTGTTCGATCCGGCTTTTCTTGAGGAAGTCGGCAGGATGAAAGAAAAGAACCTTGCTGCGGAGCTGCTCCGAAAGCTTTTGAGTGAGCAAATTGCGGCATATCGGCGCACAAACCTTGTGCAGGCTGAAAAATTTTCCGAAAGAATGCAGCGCATCATGAATGCC
>JAEWQH010000096.1 GCA_023399275.1 Bacillota bacterium | reverse complement strand
AAGCAGTGGCGAGGAATTGCAACTCGCTATGCGAAGTACACGACGTCGTTTGTTGCAGCCGTACAAATTCGTTGTATTGCTATTTGGGCTGCAGTTTTAGTATGATCTATTGTCGACACTATCTAGTCAAAACGTTTTTTAGCGCAATATGGCGGATCGTTGCATATTGCTTGCAAACAGTTTTGACAAGTATTAATCTGGGTAAAGCAGATTTATCTGAAGGGTGGGAAGAGGATGCCGGATTTCTTTTTTGATCGGGATGATAGCCTTGATCGCAAAGTGTACGCAGAATTCATTCAAAACATCTTGCAGAGTAACGAACGGCACCGTAGGGATGATAGCAATGGCGCATATGTGCTTGCGATCGATTCACCTTGGGGAACGGGCAAGTCTAGGTTTGCAATGATGCTAAAAAACCATTTAGAGATGCGATTTCCGCCGAGCGGTGCACAGATAGGAAATACGCGGCCGCTTTTTTATGCATTATACTATGATGCCTTGAGCTCGGATTATCATCCGGACGCGATGGAACCATTGATGCATGCAATCATGAACTCTGATGTACTCAAGTGTCAGGGGGCGGCAGACGACAAGAAAAAGCTTCATTCCGCCTGCGTGAAGATTTTGAAAACGCTCGGCTACGCATCGGTTCGATTGATCCTTGGCGAACCAACGGCGCTAGCTTTAAGCGAAGCGGAGCATGCGATTGCAGAACTTGAAGAAGATCCTTTGAATCAGTACCAGATGAAGCTGGAGCAGTATGCGGAGTTCCGCAAGACATTGTCTTCCGCTATCAGGAGGACAAAGCGAAATCTGGTGATTATCGTAGATGAGCTAGATCGGTGCAAGCCGACTTTTGCCGTTCAAACCATCGAAATGGCAAAGCACTTGTTTGATGTGAAGGGGTTGATTTTCATTTTCTTCCTTGACATCACGCAGTTAAGCTGCGCTGTTAAGTCCATATATGGCAGCGAAATGGACGCCACCGGATATCTCTGCCGTTATTTTGATTTTATCAGCCGGCTGCCAACACCTGATTTGCTGAGCTTTATCAAAATGAAACTAGGTTCGATTGTCTATTTCGAAAGAGAACAAAGGAAGCTGAATGAGGCGGGGAAATACATGTTTGAGTTGAGCCAGACGTTTCAACTCAGTCTTCGCGACCTCTCGACGATTATCACAAACTACGCGATCATGTGCAATACCGTTCTGAAGAACTATGGCAGGTTTCAGGAACACCGACTTTATCTGTTTCTGTTGACTTTGAAATACAAGGATCTTGAACTGTATAATTTGATTGTTTCCGACGTCATCGTCAGAGAGGAAAAATGGAAGCAGGTCATGCGTCAATATGACCTGAATCGACACGCGCGTGAGTATGATGCCCTTCGGATCATGCTGCGTCGCGTGCCGCTCTCCGAGCTGTACCTACCGCTCCGGTTGGAAGCCGAGATGGAAAAACGCGACCCTAGGCGTATAATAGCAACGAGTAAATCAAAGGAAGGGTTGATGATACAATGTATCTCAGAGAATAGAGAACAAGATAATGCGCAGATTGTTTCCGGGAGAAACGATAGCTGGGGTGATGCCCTATTTTACCGGGACTTGGTAAAATGGCAAAAAATCAAGGATATTACGCTTGCCGAGTATTATTCGCAGCAGTTGGATCATTTTTCGTTTTCAGTCCGGACATAACCAAGGAAACGATTCGGATCGTTTCAGCAGGAACGGTTACGAACCGGGGAACGGCGCTGTATTTTTGCTCTTTGCCGCGCTCCAATCTTGCAATTCCTTTCAATCGTGCTAAACTGAACGTAGCGGATCGGCCGGGATGCGGCTCGCTGCGTTCAGTTTTGTTTTCGGAAAGGAATCGCTTGTATGAATCCCGTTCGCATGATCGTTCTCGGCGCGGGTGCGCGAGGCATGGATGCCTATGCGCCGTATGCGCTGATCGCGCCGGATCAGCTTCAAATCGTCGGCGTGGCGGAGCCGCGCGAGACGCGAAGAAACGCCTTTGCCTCGCGCTATAGCCTGCCCGAAAGCGCCGTGTTTTCCGATTGGCGCGGGGCGCTCGCCGCCGGAATCGAGGCGGACGCCGTGCTCGTCGCCACACAGGATAATCAGCATGTAGAGCCGGCCTGCGCAGCGATGGAGCGCGACTACGACGTTCTGCTGGAGAAGCCGATCGCCAAAAGCGCGGCGGAGCTTGGCCGCATCTACGATACGACCGTTCGCACGGGAAAGCGCGCTGCGGTCTGCCACGTGCTGCGGTACACGCGGTTTTTCAATACGCTCAAATCCATCATCGACAGCGGCGAGATCGGCGATGTGATCAATATCTCCCATAGCGAGAACATCGGCTACTGGCACATGGCGCATAGCTTCGTGCGCGGAAATTGGCGGCGTGAGGACGAGACCAGCCCAATGATTCTCGCCAAGAGCTGCCATGATACGGACATTCTGCTCTACCTGATCGGGAAAGATTGTAAGCGTGTCGCTTCCTTTGGCAGCCTGAAGCACTTCACGGCAGAGAATGCTCCAGAGGGCAGCGCCGAGCGCTGCCTGGACTGCAGGGTGGCGGCCGGTTGCCCATATAATGCGGCGCGGCTGTATCTGATTCCGTTTTTAACTGGGTGGCCCGTCTCCGTGATTACGGACGATGTCAGCCCTGCCGGTCGGTTAAAGGCGCTGCGCGAAGGGCCCTACGGCAGATGCGTCTACCATTGCGACAATGATGTGGTGGATCACCAATCCACCGTGCTGGAGTTTGAGGACGGCGTGAGCGCGACCATGACCGTCTCCGCGTTTACGGACTATCGCCATGGGCGAACGATCCACATCATGGGTTCGCACGGCGAGATCCGCGCCAAGATGTCCGACGAGACCATAGAGGTGACCGACTTTCGAACCGGCTCCGTCCGCACCAGCGAGAATCCGCTGCCCGGCGGCATGGGGGACGGGCACGGCGGCGGAGACATGGGCCTGATCGCTGCATTTGTACGGATGGAGCGCGGCGAAGAGGGCGCGGTCAAGAGTTCGATTCGAGACGCGATCCAAAGCCACCTGATCTGCATCGCCGCCGAGGAATCCCGAAAGAACCACACGATGGTCGAGATTCACAACGTCGGCTGATCGCTGCCCGGGTGTGGCCCGGAGCAAATCGAAGGAGAGGCCTTTATGCAGCAGCAAAGAACCCGCGCGGCGTCTTTTTTACTCGTTATAAGTTGGATGTATCTGCTTCTGTCGCTCGGCATGATCGCTTTTGCGCTCTACCAGCTGACGGATGCAAACATCACGCTCTCGTTCTCCGGCGCGATGGATGCGGTGTTTCTCATCATCGGCGGGGCGCTTGGTTTTGTCGCGGGGATATTCGGCCTCGTGAGCAAAGAGCTCAGGCGCTGCCGCATCATGGGGCTTGTTTTGCTCGCCATCGCCGCTGTACCGCTTGCGGTCAACCTGATCGCGGGAGAGCCGTTTCGCACCTATTGGAAGAATATTGCGGTGATGGTGCTCCCGTTTCTTTATCTGCTTGCAGCACTGATCAAGCGCAGCGGGAAAAAGGCGGAGGCCGTGCCTGCCGCGCCGCAGTTTACGCCGGCGCCGCAGCCCGCCGACCGGCCCGAGAGTGCGCAGGAACCAGTGCCGGAACACGAGCCGCAAGACAGACCGTAGCATGCCGCCCGGGGCGAAAACGGGCGAAAAAGAGTCTTGAAAAATTTGCCGGAAAGCTCTTGCATTTTGAGAAAGCGTGTTGTATCATAATCAAGCGGCTTGGGGCATTAGCACAGTTGGTAGCGCGCAACGTTCGCAATGTTGAGGTCGGGGGTTCGAATCCCCCATGCTCCACCAGACAGGCAGACCCCCGTCTTACAAAGGCGGGGCTCTTTTTTTGACGGATCATGCGCGGTGTTTTCCGCGCCAAACAGGACGCATCTCCCGCCTGCGCAGGCGGAAGGATGCCGGATAAGGATTGCATCACCATGGAAAACATCACAAAAGAAGTCGACCGCAGAAAGACGTTTGCGATCATCTCTCACCCGGATGCGGGCAAGACCACGCTCACCGAAAAGCTGCTGCTCTTCGGCGGCGCTATTCGCCTCGCCGGCACGGTGAAAGGGAGAAAAGCGAGCAAGTATGCCGTTTCGGACTGGATGGAGATCGAGAAGCAGAGAGGCATCTCGGTGACTTCGAGCGTGCTCAACTTCGATTATGAGGGCTACCGCATCAACATACTCGACACGCCGGGGCATCAGGATTTCAGCGAGGATACCTACCGCACGTTGACCGCGGCTGACAGCGCGGTGATGCTTATCGACGGCGCGAAAGGCGTGGAGGAGCAGACCAAGAAGCTCTTCCATGTTTGCCGCATGTTCGGCATTCCGATCTTCACGTTTGTCAACAAGTTGGACCGGCACTGCAAAAACCCGCTGGCGCTGATGGAGGAGATCGAGGCGACGCTGGGCATCCGCGCGTACCCGATGAACTGGCCCATCGGCGTGGACGGTGATTTTCGCGGGGTATATGAGCGCGGGGCAAAGCGCATCGAGCTCTTTGCGGGCGGCAGCCACGGACAGGAGGAGACGGTCTCCGACGCGGGGGATGCGGGCGATCCGCGCTTTCGCGCGATCCTTGGCGATGCGCTCTATGACCACCTCATGGAAGAGATCGAGCTGCTGGAGATCGCGGGAGACGAGTTGGATATGGACAAGGTGCGCGCGGGCGAGCTTTCGCCGATGTTCTTCGGCAGCGCGATGACCAACTTCGGCGTTCGCCCGTTTTTGGAAGCGTTCATCGAGATGGCGCCTTCGCCCGGCCCGAAGAAGCACAGCGGCGGCACCGTCGCGCCGGACAGCGAGGATTTCTCGGGCTTTGTCTTCAAGATTCAGGCGAACATGGACCCGGCGCACCGCGACCGGATCGCGTTTATGCGCATCTGCTCCGGCCGGTTTGAAAAAGGAATGGAGGTCGTGCACCAGCGCACCGGCAAGACCATGCGCCTTGCGCAGTCCCAGCAATTTTTGGCGCAGGAGCGCGTGAGCGTGGAGGAGGCGTACGCGGGGGACATCATTGGCGTGTTTGACCCCGGCTGCTTTTTGATCGGCGATACGCTCTGCGGCGGAAAGAACGCGTTTCGATTTGAAGGGATCCCGATGTTTCCCTCCGAGCATTTTGCCGAGGTGAACGCAGTGGATTCCGGCAAACGCAAGCAATTTCTCAAGGGAATCCGGCAGATCTCCGAAGAGGGCGCGATTCAGGTATTCAAGCAGCCGGATCTCGGCGTGGAGCGCTTTACCATCGGCGTTGCCGGCGCGCTGCAGTTTGAAGTGCTGGAGTATCGCCTCAAGAACGAATACAACGTCGAGATCAGCATCCGCAGACTGCCGTATCAACTGGCGCGCTGGATCGTCACCGACCGATTCGACAAGGATATGCTCGCCTATACCGACACGCTGCTGCTCGAGGATGCATATCAGCGCCCTGTGGTGCTCTTCAAAAACGAGTGGTCGCTCAGCCGCATGGAGGAGAAGAACGAGAAAGTACGCTTTCTCGACATTGCGCCCGCGAACTGACGGATTTCACAGAGGGTTCACAGAAACCCGATCGATTTTTGCATTTTACCGTCCCGGCGCTTCTTTATGTCTGGTATACTGTTCATCGATGGGGCGCGCCGGCCTTTAAAGCAAAGCGTTTCTTCGGCGCCGCTTCTTCGCGGGCGGTGCCGTCGTGAAACATGCCGGCATTTGTCCGTAGGCTCGTGTGCTACGATTCGCAGCCGGCTGCTGCAGACCAAACGCAAGAGGTGCTTTATGTTTTTTGATCCATTTGACGGCTCCGGGCTTATGTTTACCATCGTGCCCATCATCATCGGAATCGGTTTTGTGGTCGTCTTCGGATTGATCATCTACCGGGCGGTGCAGGGTGCGCGCCAGTGGAAGCGAAACAACGATTCGCCCGTCCTGACAGTAGACGCAAGGGTGGTGACCAAGCGATCGGATGTAACCTATCATCATCACGCGAACACTGCGAACAATACTATGAATTCGAGTTACTCCAGCACAGACTACTACGCTACGTTTGAAGTGGAGAGCGGAGACCGGATCGAGTTCCATATCGACGGCGGCGAATACGGGTTGCTGGCCGAAGGGGACGCGGGAAGGCTGACCTTTCAGGGGACACGCTATCTTGGTTTTACGCGCGGCGTATAAGTGTCGGAGAGGGGATGGCTATGGGCATTCGCAGCACGGTCAAGGTGATTGTCTTACATGAGGGCAAGGTGCTCCTCAACCGCAACAAGAGCCCGCATATCGGGGAGTATTACTCGCTCCCTGGCGGCGGGCAAGAGCAGTATGAGACCATTGCGGAGGCAATCCGCCGCGAGTGCCTGGAGGAGACGGGGTACTCCGTTGAGCCCGTGCGCTTTTGCGCGCTGATGGAGGAGATCTGCCTCGATCCGTTTATCCGGGAAAGCTACCCGCAGTATGCCCACAAGATGCTGCATGTTTTCCTTTGCCGCTTGCGTTCCGCGAAACGGACGGAACCGACGGAAACGGACGATTCACAGATTGCGACGGAGTGGGTTTCAGTACACGATATACCGAAGATCAGGCTTCTGCCCGGCGAGGTGCACGCGGCATTTTCGGACCTGCTTTCCGATGTAACACCCCGGTTTCTCGGCTCCGTTTATCTGGAGCATAACCACGGCTGAACCGAAATGAGGAGGTGCGGCGTCATGGGAGACCTGCAAACACTGCCGAATATCGCTCAAAAGTTGGAGGCGCAGTTGGAGGCAGTCGGCATTGCGAGCGCAGACGCGCTGCGTAAGGCGGGAAGCCGTGAGGCTTGGCTGCAAATCGCTGCAATCGATCCTTCCGCCTGCTATATGCGGCTCTGCGCGCTGGAGGGCGCGATCCGTGGTGTGCGCTGGCACAATCTGGACGACGAGATCAAACGGGAGCTGAAAGAATTCTATACACGGAGCAAAAAAGGATAAGCAGAAAAGGATAATGAAAGACCCGCCCCAAACAGGACGGGCCTTTGCATATCACGGCTGAATCTGCCGAATCGATAGACTATTTCTTTTCTTTGCGGAAGCACATGAACCAGTCGAGACAATACTGATCGTCGTTCTGGCTCTCCATGCGCTCCTTGGCAACGCCGCAGGAGCCGGCGGTCGGAACGATCACATCGTCTCCGGGCCGCCAATTGGCCGGAGTGGCGACGCTGTCTGCATCCGCCTTCTGCAGGGCGAGGATGATGCGCTTGATCTCGTCAAAATTGCGCCCGGTCGAGAGCGGGTAGTAGAGAATGGTGCGAATCTTCGCGTCCGGGTCGATCACGAATACCGCGCGCACGGCCTGTGTGTTGGACTGCCCGGGCTGGATCATGCCAAACTTGTTGGCGACGTCCATGCGTATATCCTCGATGAGCGGGAACTTGACTTCGACATGATTCATGCCGTTCCAACCGATCTCCTGAATCTTGCGCAGCCAGGCGATATGCGCATAGAGCGAATCGACAGAGAGGCCGATGAGCTCGGTATTCAACGCCTTGAATTCATCTGCCATGGTGGCAAACGTCATAAATTCGGTTGTGCAAACAGGGGTAAAGTCGGCGGGGTGGGAGAAGAGGATGACCCATTTCCCCTTATAGTCTTCCGGGAAATGGATCTCGCCCTGCGTGGTCTTGGCCCCAAAGGAAGGAGCAGTATCACCGATGAGCGGCATCCGTCCGTAAGTCATTTCGTCCATGTTCTTTAACCTCCTTGAAAAATAATAGTATTAGTTACTGATACTGATAATATCAGGATAACCCATGCAAGAATGTGACAAAGTCACCAAGATTTAACCGGGTTCATGCACCGGGTGATGCAAGACGAAAGCGACATATGCCATATTTCGAGCATACTATCGAATACGCCGCAAGTCAATAAAAATAGAGATTTTCCTTTGAAGAACCGATGATTGCACGATCCGCGGTGGGAAATACGTCGTTGCCAGGCTGTGATCCATCGCCGAAGAGGCAGTGGAAATTGACGGGCACGCCAAGGGGGTGTACACTGATAGACAGCGATTTGATCCGCCCACTGGGCGCGAGAAATAATCCTTCGCGGACTGGGAGGAGATTTTGCGATGCCGAGACCGAGGAAGTGCCGGCGTGTCTGCTGCTTGCCGTGGAATGCGGCGTTTGGCCCGCTCGGAGAGCGCGCCTCGAGCGAGAATGTCGTCATGTCGGTAGACGAATATGAAACCATACGGCTGATCGACTTGATGGGGTTTACCCAGGAGGAATGCGCCGCGCAGATGCACGTTGCGCGGACGACCGTGCAGGGCATCTATAACGAAGCGCGAAAGAAGCTGGCGGATGTGCTCGTCAACGCCAAGAGCCTTGTGATTCGCGGCGGGGACTATGTCCTTTGCGACGCTGCGGAGGAGAGCTGCGCCTGCGGCGGCTGCCGAAAGCACCGGGGCGGTCAATAGCCGCGAGCGCCGGATAAGAATCAAGGCCGCCCGTTTTTTCGGGTGGCCTTGATTTTGCGCTCAGCTTGAAATATCAGGCGGACGGGGGATCGCTTTCATCTGCGTCGCTCTCTGAAAGCGCGCCGATGATCATGGTGGAGCTGCGCTCATCAAGCTGCTCCACCGCACGCAGATTTCGCGTAATGGCGCGGGTGCGGGTGCCGATGAGTTGCTCCAGCTCGTCGTCCACCTGCTGCAGGCGCTTGCGCGAACTGGCCAGCACATTACTGAACTTCGCAAACTCCGTCTTGACCGCGCCGAGCACGCGCCAGACCTCGCTGCTGCGCTTCTGGATCGCAAACGTGCGAAACCCCATCTGCAGACTGTTGAGCATGGCCGCCATGGTGGAAGGCCCTGCGATATTGACGCGGTAGCTGCGCTGCAGCTCCTCCACAAGCCCGCGGTTGACAACCTCTGCATACAGCCCCTCAAACGGAAGGAACATGATCGCAAAGTCGGTTGTATACGGCGGGTCGAGATATTTATCTCGTATCTTTGCCGCTTCCTGCTTGATGCGCTGTGTCAGCGCGGAGATGGCTGTGGTGACCGCTTCGGGTGAGCCGGATTCATACGCGTCCTGCAGATTCGCATACAGGTCGGCCGGGAATTTGGAGTCGATGGGCAGGTAGACCGGCGTGCCCTCCTCGGTCGGCAGTTTGACGGCGTATTCCACGCGATCCGTGCTGCCGTTTTTGGTGACGGCGTTGGTTTCATACTGCTCCGGCGCGAGAATCTCCTCGAGAATTGCGCCAAGCTGGATTTCGCCGAGGATCCCGCGCGTCTTGACGTTACTGAGCACCTTCTTGAGGTCGCCAACGCCGTTGGCCAGCGTCTGCATCTCGCCGAGGCCTTTGTAGACCTGTTCGAGGCGTTCGTTGACGAGCTTGAAGGACTGCGCCACCTTGGTTTCGAGCGTTTGCTGCAGCTTTTCGTCCACGATCTTCCGCATCTCGTCGAGTTTTTGCGCGTTGTCGTTCTGCATGGTGACCAGCCGGCGCTCTACCGTTTGGCGGATGGCTTCCAGCTTTTGTTCGTTATTGAATTCGAAGGACTTGAGCCGCTGTTCATTTCCTTGCTCAAAGGTCTTGAAGCGCGTTTCACCCTGCGCGTTTGCAGCGCGCTGCTGATCCAGGATCATGCGCCCAAGATGGGATACGGACGATTGGACGCCCTCGCCGAGCTCGCGCCGCAGGTCGGAGAGCGCGCGATCCAGCGCTTCCTGCATGGCGTCGTGCAGAGACTGCTGCCTGCGGATAACGTAGACGAGCAGCAGGATCATCGCGGCGAAAACAACGATGGACAAGATCAATACAATCACTTCGGTCGGCATAACGGCTCCTAAAAAAATCGATCGGTCAGGCAAGCGCAAGCGCGGAGACGATCAGCGACTGCGCGAGTATATAGGTGGACATCACGATGATGTTTCTGCCGCGGAGAGGATGATGAAACGCGTCGATCGACAGCGTCGTGTCGGAGGCGACAAAAAACAGTCCGCCAAATGCGGCAAGCATGCGATACGGCGAAGCGCCATAGATCGCAAACAGCAGCGCGCAGGACGCCATCCCCGCGATGACCAGCATATAGATGAAGCTTGGGGGACGGAGCTTTCGCGGCAGCCCCTTCCAAAGATAGCATAGCAGGATCGCCGCGCAGGCGATGCTGACGGCGGCCAGCAGTGCAAGCGCATACCACGGCGGCGCGGCGGTCAAGCTCTGCAAAAAATATATGGCGTAAAATACGTGTCCCGCCGCGAAGGTGAGCATGCCTGCCGGAAACGCCCAACGGCGCGGGCGGAAGAGCAGCACGAGGTCTCCGGCAAAGCCGCAGAGGATCGCCGTCAGCACAAGCGGAGAAAACGAGTGGGCAAACGAGGCGTAGCACGCCGCAAGCAGCGGCATCAGCAGGCACTTGCTGACGCGGCGGAGCATCAGATGTCCCCGGCCGGAGCAGCAGTAGAGCTGCACGGCGGCGTCGAGCGCATACAGGGCGGCGAAGAGATACGGCAATCGGTTGTTCCCCCAATCAATCGGCTGCATCCAGTATAGCACAGTCGGGCGCGAGACCGAAAGGGCGGCGTGACGCCGCGCGAAAAATCAAACGCTTGGCTGCATCAGAATTCGATCACGGCGTATTGAAAGACGCATGTGCTTTTGCTATACTGTATCGTGAATCTATTTGGGTATTCACAGCATGACAAGGAGGAACTTCACACATGCATTATTCCAGTGAAGTGGAAGAAATGACCTGCGTCCTCAAAGGCGCAAAGCATGACCCTGCTCCGATCCCCGAGGAGGGCAAGTGGGTTAAGGCAAAGCAGATCACCGACATCAGCGGACTGACGCATGGCGTCGGCTGGTGTGCGCCGCAGCAAGGCGCCTGCAAGCTCACGCTCAACGTGAAAAACGGGGTGATCGAGGAAGCGCTGGTGGAGACGCTCGGCTGCAGCGGCATGACGCACTCGGCTGCCATGGCGGCGGAGATCCTGCCGGGCAAAACCATTCTGGAGGCGCTCAACAGCGACCTCGTCTGCGACGCGATCAACACCGCTATGCGCGAGCTGTTTTTGCAGATCGTCTACGGCCGCACGCAGAGCGCGTTTTCCGACGACGGGTTGCCCATCGGCGCGGGGCTTGAGGACCTCGGCAAGGGCCTTCGCTCTCAGATCGGCACCATGTACGGCACGCTCGCCAAAGGCCCGCGCTATCTGGAGATGGCCGAGGGCTACGTGCTCGGCATCGCGCTCGACGAAGGCGGAGAGATCATCGGCTACAAGTTCGTCAACCTCGGCAAGATGATGGACGCCATCAAGAAGGGCGTCGATCCGAAGGAAGCGTACGAAAAAAACATTGGTACCTACGGGCGTTTCGACCAGGCCGCCAAGGTTATCGACCCGCGGAAAGCGTAAGGAGGCAGCTATGGCTATTTTTGAAGGTTACGAGAGAAGAATCGATAAGATCAACGCAGAGCTCAAGACATACGGCATCGGCGGCATTGAAGAGGCGAAAGCCATCTGCGATGCAAAGGGGATCGACGTATTTTCCATCGTCCGCGGCATTCAGCCCATCGCGTTTGATAACGCCTGCTGGGCTTACGCTGTCGGCGCGGCGATCGCCATCAAGACCGGGGCGACCTCGGCAGATAAGGCGGCGGAGGCCATCGGCCTCGGACTGCAGGCATTTTGCATCCCCGGGTCGGTTGCGGATCAGCGCGAAGTGGGCCTGGGCCACGGCAACCTTGCTGCCATGCTGCTGCGCGAAGAGACCAACTGCTTCTGCTTCCTTGCCGGGCACGAGAGCTTTGCCGCCGCGGAAGGCGCGATCGGCATCGCAAAGACCGCCAACAAGGTTCGCACCAAGCCGCTTCAGGTCATCCTAAACGGTCTGGGGAAGGACGCGGCGTATATCATCTCCCGCATCAACGGGTTTACCTACCTCGAGACGGAGTATGATTACTACACCGGCAAGCTGAACGTTACCGACACCAAGGCGTTCTCCGACGGAGACCGCGCAAAGGTTCGCTGCTACGGCGCGGATGATGTAAACGAAGGCGTTGCCATTATGCGCCATGAGAATGTGGACGTCTCCATCACCGGAAACTCCACGAACCCGACGCGCTTCCAGCACCCGGTTGCAGGCACCTATAAAAAATGGTGCAACGAACACGGCAAGAAGTACTTCTCCGTGGCGAGCGGCGGCGGCACGGGCCGCACCCTGCACCCGGACAACATGGCCGCAGGTCCCGCCTCCTATGGCATGACCGACACCATGGGCCGCATGCACTCCGACGCACAGTTTGCCGGCTCTTCGTCCGTTCCGGCGCACGTCGAGATGATGGGGCTCATCGGTATGGGCAACAACCCGATGGTCGGCGCAACGGTAGCCGTCGCGGTGGCCATCGCGCAGGCAAAATAAAGCGGGATTCACTGCCGGACATCCCCCGGAAACGGGGGATGTTTTTGCGCGTAAAGGTCGGGCAGAGCGCATATATCATATATGATTCCTTGACATTTCGTGCAAAAAAGAATAAGGTAATCTAACTGTAGCCGGCCTATGCGGCTGTGGTTTCGAGAATTCACCGCAAGGGGAAACAAGCCGTGTCAGAGTCGAATCGATCCAATCTGCGCAACATCATCTCCGTGCTGGGCGGGCTCATCATCTGGAGCTCGTCGTTTGTCGCCATCAAGTATGCGTATGCGACGTATGCGCCGATTACGCTTGCCGCAACGCGCTTCGTGGTGGCGACGCTGATTCTGGGGGCGCTGACGCTGCTGCCGAAGAACCGCGTCCGGTTGGAGAAGAAGGATATTTTTACGCTCGCCGTGTGCGGGCTGACGGGAATCACGCTCTATTCCGTTCTGCAGAACATCGCCATGCAGTGGACGTCCGCCTCCAGCGCGACGCTGATCATCGCATCCTACCCGATTATCACGCTTCTGCTCGAGAGCGCCATCTATCAAACGAGGCTCAGCGCGCTCAAGATCGTTGCGATCCTCATCGCCATCGGCGGCGTGGTTATCCTATCCTATGAAAAACCAGACGCGCGGCAGGATGGGGAACTGCTCGGCATCCTGCTGCTGGTGATTGCCGGCGTCGTCTGGGCGGTCTACAATTTTATGACGAAGAAGGTCGTCAACCGATATCCGCCGATTACGCTGCTGTTTTACTCCACGTTGTTCGGCACGGTGTTTCTGCTGCCGCTTGCGCTGTTTGAGCGGGGCGAGTGGCGGCAGCCGACGTCGCTTTCGTTTGCCATGATGCTGTTTCTCGGCGTGTTTTGCTCGGTGCTCGCATACTTGCTCTACAATCGTGGGCTCAAGACCATGGCGGCGAGCACGGTGACTTCCATGCTCAACCTCGTGCCGATCTTCGGCGTATTCTTCTCCTGGGCACTGTTGGGCGAAGAGGTGACGGCGCGCAAATTCATCGGCGGGGCGATCGTCATCTTTGGCGTCATGCTCAGCGTGCGCGGCGCAAAGGCGAAGCGGACCCGGCAGGATGCCAACGCTGAAGCGCTTCCGGCTCAAAAGGGATAGCGCAGGTGAAAAATGCGCGGGAGAGTCATTATTTTGATGAAACGCCGGAAAAACAGCGCGAAAATTGGATTCTCATTTGGCGCATAAGTGGATATAATGTAGTAAACTTTTCCGGCGCAGGATGATGCCGCCGGCCAGACCAGGAGGATACGGTACCATGCAAACCAAACAGACGCTCTCCATCCGGCGCTTGACGACCGCCGGCGTGCTCGCGGCCGCGATTGTGCTGCTTACGACGCTGGTCTCCATCCCCATGCCCGGGGGGCTCGGCTATATCAATCTCGGCGACGTGGGCGTTTTGCTGGCGGGCATGCTGCTCGGTGGCGGTTGGGGCGCGCTCTGCGCAGGCGCGGCGTCCGCACTCTCCGACGTGCTGCTTGGCTACTCCGTTTACGCGCCCGCAACGTTTCTCATCAAAGGCGCGGTGGCGCTGATTGCCGGGGTGCTCTTTGTCAGGACGCAAAAGAGGATCCGCTATGCCGCGCTCTATCTGGCTGCGCTGGCCGTGCCCGCGGGATACTTTCTCTACGAAACGCTGCTCTACGGCGCAGCAAGCGCGATCCCGAACATTCTGTTTAACACGCTGCAGTGCATGACTGGCGCGGTGGTTGCGACGCTTCTCGGCGTCATGCTCCTCAAGACGAAGCTGTTTGCGCGGCAAAGCGCGGCGATGTCCGACTGCGCCGAGATTTTGCGCGAGCCGAAGAACGGGCCGGAGGTCGTGCTGCTCGCAGGGCGCGACAAGGCGGAGCTGATCTGTAAGGCGGGGGATATGCTCTCCGTTCAGGGGATCATGGCACGCATCGTCGCCGTGGATGACGCCGGCGCGTTTGAGCGGCTTGACGCCGCGCAGCGTGAGCGTTTTCTGCCGAAGGACAAACCGTTTGTCCGTGTGGAAAACGGGGATACGACGGCAAAAGAGATCATGCAGGCGGCCGTGGAAGCCAGCGGCAAGACGGGCGATCGCTAAACAGGGAATCATCAGCCGGCGCGCAGTGGAGGAGCCTCCTCTCTGCGCGCTTTTCTGCTGCTTGACAAGCTGTGTTCATATTTGCGCGAGGTACGTGTAGAACCGGTGCCCTTTTGCAACCAGATGTTGTGTGTAAGGCGCAAATATTGAACATTGTATTACAATATTTAGATACCTATTGCAAATGTCTTGCATTTTCCTTAGAATTTTTTCTTAGGAGAACGCTATGAACGCAAACGACTACGGTTCGTTCCAAAATAGAAAGAATACGGCGGATCCGCGGCTTTACGGCGGCGCTTCCGCATCCGGAAGCATGCGGCCTGCCAAGGCCGGTGCATATTCTTCCGACATGTATTCGCCCCGGCAGACCGCCTCTTACGGCGCGCAACAAACGGGCGGGTACCGCTCTGCCGTGCCTTCGCAGCCGGCTGCGCGCGCGCAGCGCGACAGCACAGGCCATAGGGCAGGCGGCGGTTCGTCCGCGCTCCCGCCAAAGGGCGGATCCGGCGGGAGGCCGCCCTCTTCCGGCAAGAAAAAGAGACGAAAAAAAACGTTCTGGCAAACGATCGTATACGGGCTCAAGCGCGGTCTTCGCGCGGTCTATCTCTTTGGCAAATCGGCGTCCGCCTGGGTGCGGGGCGCCGTGGGCGCGATCTCCGCGCTGGGGAAGCCGGTGCGCATCTTCCTCGGAAGTGCGGGCGGGTTTGTGCTCGTATGCGTGATCGTGATCCTCGCCGTTTCCGGCTCGCGTCATAAGCGCGCGGAGGCGCTGGCTGCGGATCTGATGCTCTCGACCCCGGCCCCGTCGCCCACGGTGGAGGCGACCGCTACGCCGGAGCCTACCCCCAGCCCGACGCCGGAGGTGCGCATTGAGAAAGGCGCGGAAGGCGAGGATGTTATGGCGCTGCAAAAGCGGCTGATGGAGCTCGGCTATCTCGGCATCGACGAGCCGACCAGCTACTTTGGCAACGCGACCAAGGAAGCCGTCAAGCTTTTTCAGCGCCAGCACGAGCTGCAGGAAGACGGCATCTGCGGAAACGAGACCATCGTACTGATCTACTCCGAGGATGCCAAGCCGTACGTCATGTATGAGGGCGCGGAGGGGGACGATATCGAAGCGTTTCAAGAGCAGCTGGTCGAGCTGGGTTATCTTGAAAAGAACCAGATCACCGGCTACTACGGCACCGATACCGTGGAAGCGGTCAAGAAATTTCAAAACCGAAACTATCTGACCAAGGATGGCAAGGCAGGCGAAAAGACGCTGGAGGCGGTCAACTCGCCCGATGCGCGCGTCTCCTACACCAAGGAACAGGAGATCATAGCTGAGAAGAAACGCGAGGCAAAGATCGCTAAGGAATCCTCTGCGGAGGGGCGCATCGACAAGCTCATCTCCATCGCGAAGAAACAGCTTGGCGATACCTATATCCTCGGCAAGAGCGGGCCGGATTCCTTCGACTGCTCGGGACTGGTCTACTACTGCCTGCGCCAGGTCAACGTCTATACCCGCAGGTTAAATGCCGCGGGCCTGAGCAAGACCAGCAGCTGGACGAAGATCTCCGATCTCGACGATGTGAAGCGCGGCGACCTGATCTTCTTCAAGTCGGACGACAGCAGCAGCGTCGGCCACGTAGGCATCTACATCGGCGGCGGAGAGATGATAGACGCGTCCTCGGCAAACGGCAAGGTCGTTCGCAGGAGCGCAAAGAGCAGCTACTGGCGCAGGAACTTCGTCGTGGCCAGGCGCCCGATCGAGTAGCATGAAAAGCACGCACGCGGCGGCGCTTCTGCGCCGCCGTTTTCGCGCTTGCGGCTCAGGGCGGCGGCGGGCGGATCGTTCTTGCATTCCGCCCCGAGATACAGTATGATGAAACCCGAAATATGGGAGGGAAGCATATGGCATACCCCAATGAACTCATTCGAAATTTCTCTATTATAGCGCACATCGATCACGGAAAATCGACGCTGGCCGACCGCATGATGGAGTTGACGGACACCGTCGCCGCGCGGGATATGTCCGAGCAGCTGCTCGATTCAATGGAGATCGAGCGCGAGCGCGGCATCACGATCAAGTCCTCCGCGGTGCGCATGTTCTATACGCATGCGGATGGCAAGCGCTATATGTTTAACCTCATCGACACACCGGGGCATGTGGACTTCAACTATGAGGTCAGCCGCGCGCTGGCGGCCTGCGAAGGGGCCGTGCTCGTCGTTGACGCGACGCAGGGCATCGAGGCGCAGACGCTGGCAAACGTCTATCTCGCCGTGGATAACGGGCTCGAGGTCGTTCCGGTCATCAACAAAATCGACCTGCCGAGCGCGGATCCCGAGCGAACCGCGCAGGAGATCGAGGATGTCATCGGCATCGAGGCGCAGTCCGCCCCGAAGATCTCCGCCAAAAACGGCTTGCATGTAGACGAGGTGCTTGCCGCTGTCGTGGGGGCCGTGCCGCCGCCCAAGGGCGACCCGGACGCGCCGCTCGCCGCGCTGGTGTTCGACTGCTATTACGACAACTACAAGGGCGCGCTCTCCTATGTGCGCGTGTTCGACGGCACGGTAAAGGAAGGGATGCGCATCCGCTCCATGGCGACGGGGCATGAGTTTGAGGTAACGGAGGTCGGCGTGTTCACGCCTGCGCAGATGCCGGTGGACGAGCTCACCGCGGGCGAGGTCGGCTATATCGCGGCGTCGATCAAGAGCGTTGCCGAGACGAAGGTCGGCGATACGATCACCTCGGCCGAGCGCCCTGCGGGCAAACCGCTGCCGGGTTACAAGCAGGCCAACCCCATGGTTTTTTGCGGCATCTACCCGGCGGATGGCGCGCAATACGGCGACCTGCGGGATGCGCTCGACAAGCTCCAGCTCAACGACGCCTCGCTCTCCTACGAGCAGGAGACGAGCAATGCGCTTGGCTACGGCTTCCGCTGCGGCTTTCTCGGCCTGCTGCATATGGAGATCGTTCAGGAGCGGCTCGAGCGCGAGTTTGACCTCGATCTGGTGACTACCGCGCCAAGCGTCATCTACCGCATCAAGCGCACCTCCGGTGAGGTGGAGCTGATCGATAACCCCTCCAACCTGCCGCCTGTGACGGAGATCGAGCAGATGGAGGAGCCGGTTGTCAACGCGTATATCATGACGCCGTCGGAGTATGTCGGCTCCATCATGGAGATCTGCCAGGAGCGCCGAGGCGTATTCATCGACATGAACTACATCGAAGGTTCGCGCGTGCGGCTGCACTACGAGCTCCCGCTCAACGAGATCATCTATGACTTCTTCGACCAGCTCAAGAGCCGCAGCAGGGGATACGCCTCCTTCGACTATGAGCTCAAGGGCTACGAGAAGAGCGATCTGGTCAAGCTCGACTTTCTGCTCAACGGGGATGTCTGCGACGCACTGAGCACCATCGTCCACCGCGACCGCGCCTATGCCAAGGGCCGCGCCGTGGCGGAGAAGCTCTGCGAGGTCATCCCGCGCCAGCAGTTTGAGATCCCGGTTCAGGCCGCTATCGGCGGCAAGATCATCGCGCGCGAAACCGTCCGTGCCGTGCGTAAAGACGTGCTGGCCAAGTGCTACGGCGGCGATATCACGCGCAAGAAGAAGCTGCTCGAGAAACAGAAGGAGGGCAAGAAGCGCATGCGTCAGGTCGGCACCGTTTCGCTGCCGAGCGACGCGTTTATGAGCGTGCTTCGCATCAACTGAATATGGCGGGCATCTACCTGCATATCCCGTTTTGCGTAAGGAAATGCGCATATTGCGACTTCGTCAGCTTTGCGGAGGACGGCGTGCCGGAGTCGTATGTGGATGCGCTGCTTGCCGAGATCGTGCTTGTTGCGCAGGAAGGGGAGTACCCTGCCGCGTTTGACACGGTGTTCTTCGGCGGAGGCACGCCTTCTTTGCTTTCCGGTGATCAGATGCGCCGCTTGATGGAGGCGCTGAACGTGCGTTTTTGTATCCGCGCGGACGCGGAGCGCTCGATGGAGGTCAACCCCGGCACGGTGACGGCGGGAAAGCTCGCGGACTATCGCGCGGCGGGCGTCAATCGCCTTTCGATCGGCTTGCAGAGCACCCACGACGCGCTGCTGCGGCGGATCGGCCGCATCCATACATTTGCGCAGTTTCTCGAAACCTATGGCGCCGCGCGGGCTGCCGGCTTCGGCAACATCAACATCGACCTGATGCATGGCTTGCCTGGGCAGACGCCTGCGCAGTATCTCGATTCGCTCGAAGCGGTCTGCGCGCTCGGTGCGCAGCACATATCCGCCTATTCGCTCATCCTGGAGGAGCACACGCCGCTTTACCGTATGGCAAAGAACGGGCAGGTCACGCTGCCGGATGAAGACCAGGTTGCGGATATGCAGGATGCAGGTATCGATTTTCTCGAGTCAAGGGGATTTTTGCGCTACGAGATCAGCAATTTTGCGCAGGACGGCTTTGCCTGCCGCCACAACCTGAACTACTGGCAAAACGGGGAATACCTCGGCTTCGGCGTAGCCGCGCACGCAGCGGTACGCAAGGAGCGCTGGACGCGCTATGCCAACGCGGACACGCTTTCCGAATATCATCGCCTGATCGCGCGCGGAAAGCGCCCGTTGTCCGAGACCCTTTGCCTGTATCCGGCGGAGGAGATGTTTGAGTGCGTCATGCTCGGGCTGCGGCTGACGCGCGGGGTGGATCGCGCGGCGTTTCGCGCGCGTTTTGGGTTGGATATGGCCGATGCGTTTCCTGCCGCGATGGAGCGTCTGCGCGCGCGGGGCTGGGCTACCGAATCGGACGGATTGATTGCGCTGAACCGCAAAGGACTCGACCTGCAGAACGAAGCGCTTGGTTTTTTCATGGAATAGCGCGGGTTTTTGCCTCGGGTGGGGGAATTCACTGGAATGTCACATTTTTGATACAGCACTTACTTGACACCCAGCCTCGTAGGTGCTAAATTTTTCTCATGGGTTAGCACTCGATAAAACAGAGTGCTAACAACGAGGATTCTAGCGGCGGCCGTCGTGCCGCCGCGCAAACTGCCAAAGCGAATTTTACCGGCGGGATCGAATCGAAAGGAGGCGGCGGCATATGGGGCTGGATGCGAGAAAGCTCGGCATTCTGAAAGCGATTATCGACGAGTACATCATGTCTGCGTCTCCGGTTGGCTCTCGCGCCATCAGCAAGCACGAAGAATTCAATCTTTCGAGTGCGACCATTCGAAACGAGATGGCAGACCTTGAGGAGCTGGGCTATCTGGAGCAGCCGCACACGTCCGCCGGGCGCGTTCCTTCGGACAAGGCATACCGGCTGTATGTCGACCACATGATGCAGCGCGCCGCGCTCTCGGATGAGGAGATCAAGCTCATCCGCGCGCACATGGGCACGAAGCTCGATGAGGTCGAGTCGATTATGAAACAGACGGCGCAGGCGCTCTCTGCGGTTACGAACTACACGGCAATGGTCATGCCGCCGATGCTTTCGTCGAACAGGCTGCGCCATATCCAGCTCGTTCCGCTGCGCGAAGGCCGCGCGCTGGTCGTCATCGTCACCACTGCGGGGTTTGCGCGGGATGCGGTCATCCGCGTGCCGGAGGATATCCGCACCGACGAGCTCGAGCGCATCTCGCGTCTGCTGACCGAGCGCTTTTACGACTGCCGGATGGATCATATCGCTGATCAGATCGCCAGCGAAATGAGCGGCGAACTCTATGCGCGGCGCGCGTTCCTCTGCTCCGTTATGGAAGCCGTCGAGCGCAAGATGTCGGCCGACTCGCCGAATGTGCAGCTTTCGGGCGCGACCAACATGCTGCACTATCCGGAATACAACGACGTCAACAAGGCGAAGACCTTCCTTGCCGCGGTAGAGGGACGAAATCTCCTCTACGATATGCTCAAGCGCGCAAGCAAGCTGGCGTTCTCAATCACCATCGGCAACGAGAACGAAGACGAGATGTTTAAGGACTGCAGCATCGTCACCGCAACCTATCGAATCGGGGACGAGCCGCTCGGCTCCTTCGGCATCATCGGGCCGACGCGGATGAACTACAGCAAGGTGATCTCCGTTCTGGAATATATGCGCATGAGCCTCTCGCAGATGCTCAGCGCCGAGCAGGACGACGAATAACCCGGCCCGGCGTGCGTCGCCGGAAGGGAACGGACAAGGAGACTGGAACATTGACCAAGAAGACGAACAAACACGAGCCCGCAGACGAGAAGATCCGCGCGCAGGACGCCGCGGCGGAGGATCGGGAAGCGTCGGTTGCGCAAGAAACTGCTGCCGAACAGGAATCCTATACGCTTACGGCGGAGGAGTTTGCTGCGGCAAAGGCGCACATCGAAGCCCTCACCAAGGAGAAGGATGAGACGGTCGGCCTCCTGCAGCGCGTTCAGGCGGACTTTGACAACTACCGCCGCAGGAACGCCAGCATCCGGCTCGACAGCTACGAAGAGGGCAAGCGCGACACGGTCAAGGAGCTTCTTCCCGTGCTGGATAACTTCGAGCGCGCGCTCGACAGCATTCCGGAGGAAAACGCGGCCATGCGCGAGGGCATCGCGATGGTGCAGCGCCAGCTGCTCGACGCGCTCAAAAAGCTCGGCCTTGAGGAGATCGAGGACGATTGCAAATTTGACCCCGCCAAGCACGAGGCCGTCATGCGCGAAAAGGTGGACGGCAAGGAAAGCGGCGACATCGTCGTTGTCTTCCAGAAGGGCTACCGGATGGGGGACCGCATCATCCGACACTGCATGGTGAAGGTCGCGGAGTAAAACTTACTTTTTCCACTGGGTGGAGACAATCTTGTATAGAATACTTGGAGGATATCAACTATGGGCAAAATTATCGGCATCGACCTCGGCACGACGAACTCCTGCGTCGCTTTCCTGGAAGGCGGCGAACCGGTCGTCATCCCCAATTCCGAAGGGATGCGCACCACGCCTTCCGTGGTAGCGTTTAAAGACGGCGAGCGCATGGTCGGCAACATCGCAAAGCGACAGGCCATCACGAACCCCGACCGCACGATCTCTTCGATCAAGCGTGACATGGGTTCCTCGCGCAAAGTGCACATCGAGGGGAAGGATTATACCCCGCAGGAGATCTCCGCGATGATCCTGCAAAAACTCAAGACCGACGCGGAAGCCTATCTCGGCGAACCCGTTACGCAGGCGGTCATCACCGTTCCGGCGTACTTTACGGATAGTCAGCGCCAGGCGACCAAGGACGCGGGCCGCATCGCGGGCCTCGAGGTTCTGCGCATCATCAACGAACCGACGGCGGCTGCGCTGGCCTACGGTATGGACAAGGAAAACAACCAGAAGATCCTGGTCTATGATCTTGGCGGCGGTACATTCGACGTTTCGATCCTTGAGATCGGCGACGGAGTGTTCCAGGTGCTTGCAACCGCGGGCAACAACCGACTCGGCGGCGACGACTTCGACCAACGCCTGATGGATTACATCGCAGACGATTTCAAGAAGAACAACGGTATCGATCTGCGGCAGGACAAGATGGCGCTCCAGCGCCTCAAGGAAGCTTCGGAAAAAGCGAAGATCGACCTTTCGGGCGTTGCGCAGACCACGATCAACCTGCCGTTCATCACGATGGATAAGTCCGGCCCGAAGCATCTGGACATCACCATCACCCGCGCGAAGTTCAACGAGCTGATCAACGACCTCGTGGAGCAGACCAAGACCCTGATGCAGAAGTGCCTCGGCGACGCCGGGCTTTCCGCCTCACAGGTGGACAAGGTCATCCTCGTTGGCGGATCATCCCGTATTCCGCTTGTGCAGGAGATGGTCAAGAAGATCACCGGCAAAGACCCGTTTAAGGGCATCAACCCCGATGAATGCGTCGCCATCGGCGCGGCGATTCAGGGCGGCGTGCTTGGCGGCGAGGTCAAGGACATTCTCCTGCTGGACGTCACCCCGCTTTCGCTGGGGATCGAAACCGTCGGCGGCGTGTTCACCAAGCTCATCGAGCGCAACACCACCATCCCCACGAAGAAAAGCCAGATCTTCTCCACCGCGGCGGACGGGCAGACCAGCGTAGAGGTGCACGTGCTTCAGGGTGAGCGCGGCATGGTGCAGGGCAACAAGACGCTCGGCCGCTTCCAGCTTACCGGCATCGCGCCGGCGCCGCGCGGCGTGCCGCAGATCGAGGTGTCCTTCGACATCGACGCAAACGGCATCGTGCACGTCTCCGCAAAGGATCTCGGCACGGGCAACCAGCAGAACGTAACCATCACGGCGTCGACGAACCTCAATGAGGATGAGATCAAGCGTGCCGTCTCGGAAGCGGAGCGCTTTGCCGACGAGGACAAAAAGCGCAAGGAAGAGGTTGAGACCAAGAACCACGCGGATCAGCTCATCTACACCACCGAGCGCAGCCTCAAGGAGATGGGCGACAAGATCGACGCCTCCGGCAAGGAGCAGATCGAAAACTCGATTGCCGATCTCAAGAAGACGCTCGAAGGCGGCGACGTGGAGATGATCAAGACCGCGACCGAGCGCCTCACCGAGCTGAGCTACAACGTCTTTGGCAAGGTCTACGAACAGGCCCAGCAGCAGGCTGGCGCCGAGGGCGCACAGGACGGCTATGCCGAATCGGAAAGCCAGCCCAAGGACGACGTGGTCGACGCAGACTACGAAGTCGTGGATGACAACAAATAAGCTTCGCCAAGCTGGCGGATCCAAAAATCACGACCGGGAGGCGCAACCTACACTTGCGCCTCCTTGTCGGAGGAAACATAGATGGGAAAGCGCGAAAGCGTACTGCGCTTTCGATTGAGAGGTGACGGGCGTTGGCAGACAAACGCGATTATTACGAAATATTGGGTGTGAGTAAAACCGCGACGGAGAGCGAGATCAAAAACGCGTTCCGCAAAAAAGCGAAGGAGTGCCACCCCGATTTGCATCCGGGCGACAAGGCCAAGGAGGCGCAGTTTAAGGAGATCAACGAGGCGGCGGAGGTGCTTACCGATTCGGAAAAGCGCGCGAAGTATGATCAATTCGGGCATGCCGCGTTTGATCCGAGCATGGGCGGACAGGACCCGTTTGCCGGCGGCGGCTTTGGCGGATTTGGTGATCTTGGCGACATCCTCGGCCAGATGTTCGGCGGCGGATTTGGCGGCGGACAAATGCGAAACAGCCCCATTCCGGGCGACGATCTGCGCTACAATCTGACGATTTCGTTTGACGAAGCGGCGTTTGGAGCGGAGAAGGAGATCATCATCCCGCGCGAAGAGGTCTGCGAGACCTGCCACGGCAGCGGCGCGAAGCCCGGCACCGAGCCGACCACCTGCAAAACCTGCAATGGTACGGGGCAGGTGCGCACACAGCAGAGCACGATCCTCGGTTCGTTTACATCCACGCGGCCGTGCACGGCCTGCAAGGGCACCGGCAAGATAATATCCGATCCGTGCCCGGATTGTCGCGGGGCGGGGCGCATTCGCAAAAATCTGAGAAAGACGGTCAAGATTCCGGCCGGCATCGACAACGGACAGAGCCTCTGTCTGCGCGGCATGGGCAGCGCAGGGCATCGCGGCGGGCCAAACGGGGATCTTTACGTGACCATCAGTGTGCGTCCGCACAGGCACTTTACGCGAAAGGGATACGACCTCTATCTGGAGATGCCGATCTCTTATACGATGGCGGCGCTTGGCGGCAGCCTGACGGTGCCTACGCTCAAAGAGAGCGTGAAGTATCAGATCCCTGCCGGAACACAGACGGGCGCGACCTACCGGCTGCGTGAGCAGGGAATCCAGCGTCTCAACGCAAGCGGCAAAGGGGACCTGCTGGTTACCGTCAAGGTGGAGGTGCCAAAGCATCTGACCGAGGAGCAAAAGCGGCTGCTGGAGCAGTTTGCCGAGACGCTCGGCGAAAGCAACGAAAACCGCACACCCAAGCGCGGCTTTGGCCGCGCAAGCGGCGCTAGAAAATAACACAACCGGCAAAAATGGCCTCCGGCAGACGATGCGGAGGCTGTTTTTGCGTTACAGCGGATTGAACGAAGGGCAGGAAAGCCTCAAATAACGACAGGATTCGGGGCGGACGAGCTGCACAGGTTCAGCGCAAAAATCAGCGCGCGCACATCGCTCATTTTGTTTGACAAGCGCGAGCGCGTTTTGCTATAATACGCTTGCTGACCAAATTAGGGGCATGATGTAATGGTAACATAGCGGTCTCCAAAACCGTTCTTCTGGGTTCGAGCCCTAGTGCCCCTGCCAAAGCAAAAAAGACCATCCCGCAACAGACGGTCTTTTTTTGCGCCGTTATTTCGACCGGGTTCGAACAAACTCCGCTGGGTTGGCGGTTTCAGCGCCCGGGTGCGCCGCCAAAAATATGCAGTCGCACAGTGCGAACTATCCGGGTCAAACCCGGATAGTTTTGACGCTTCCGCCGCATAAAACGATCACGCGTGATTTTCTGGCGTTATGTTTCGTTTGCGCAAAACTGACAAACATGCAACAACTGTTGATTCCCGCAGGCGGGTTTTATATAATAGCCTAGAGCGCGATTTGTATCGCCGCAATTCAAACGTAGCAGCACATGGCGCTCGACCGGCGCCTTTGGGAGGAAACACGAATTGTGGGCTGTTTTCTACGCAAGCTTCCGAGCAAGAGTCTGGCTGCCTTCCGCTGCCTGAAAACGGACGGCTTTCTCCAAACCTCTCAAAAGGTATACAGGGCTCTATGCAGGCGAAACCCTCTGCGCGGATCCTGCTTTTGCAGCCTTTCTCTGAAGGAAAGACGCAGTCAGATCCGGCAATCATCATCGATGAACGGCGTTCGGATCAGCGTGGTTGCACCGGTCGGAACCGCATCGGCGCGCGCGTTGAGCGGGATGATCCATTCCGTTCGCAGGCAGACGTTTCAAAACTGGGAACTCTGTCTGGCGGATGGGAGCGGCAGGCCGCATGGCCTTGCGAGCCAAGTTTGCCGCCTGTCGGCACTGCTGGATCGACGGATCGTCTATTTTATGCCGGAGCAGAGGTTGGATGCATCTGAAGCGTTGTGCCAATGCATCGCGAACTCCTCCGGCGCATACATCGGCTTGCTTGAGCAAGGGGATCGACTGCATCCTGCTGCGCTCTTTGAAGTGATGCGCGCCATTTCCGAAAACCAGGCGGATCTGATCTATACCGACGAGGTTGCCTTCCGCCGCAGCCCGAGAAAAGCAGGCATTCCCAGTTACAAGCCGGACTTTTCACCGGACTTGCTGCGCTCTATGAATTATATCGGTCATTTCTTGGTCTTCTCCCGCGCGCTTTTGGCGCGTGCTGGCGGCGTTTGCGGAGAGTTTGACAGGAGCTGCACATATGATTTGACGCTGCGGCTGAGTGAAGCTGCACAAACGATTGCGCACGTGCCGAGCGTGCTGTATCTACACCGGGAGGATGGCAGCCCACCCTGCGCGGATATGGAGAACCGCGCCTGCGATGCGGCAAAGGCGGTGCTGAATCAACATCTTCAGCGCGTCGGTCTCGACGGTACCGCGGAGGATTCCGCCGCACCGTTTACCTACCGGATTCGATACGCGATCGGCGGAGAGCCGCTTGTGAGCATACTGATCCCAAACAAGGATCACACGCCCGACCTGATTCAATGCATCGACTCGGTTCTGGCGGCAACGACGTATCGCAACTACGAGATCATCATCATCGAAAACAACAGCACGCAGCAGGAGACGTTCGATTGCTACGCCAGTCTTTGCGCGAATCATGCCAACGTGCGCCTTGCGCGCTGGGACGGCCCTTTCAACTATTCTGCCATCAACAACTTCGGCTTTCGGTTTGCGCGCGGGGAATACATCCTGCTGCTCAACAACGACACCCAGGTCATCTCCCCGGACTGGCTGCAGGAGATGCTGATGTTTGCCCAGAGAAAGGATGTCGGCGCGGTCGGAGCAAAGCTGTATTACCCAAACGATACGGTGCAGCATGCAGGCGTTATCATGGACGGATGCTCCGCCGCGGGGCATGCATACAGCGGATTTCGGCAGAGCGAAAGCGGCTATATGGATCGGCTGAGCGTCGCGCAGAATCTCAGCGTGGTGACCGGAGCCTGCCTGATGCTGCCGCGCCGGGTGTTCAACGAGGTCGGCGGACTTGACGAGCAGTTTGCGGTTGCGCTCAACGACGTGGATCTATGCCTGCGCATCCGTTCGTCGGGATACCGCATCGTGCTTACACCGTATGCCGAGCTGTATCACTGCGAGTCAAAGTCGCGCGGCTACGAGGATACCGACGAAAAGCGAAGCCGCCTTGCAGACGAGTCAAATCGCTTGCGGCAGCGCTGGGCGGCGCAGACACAGGCGGGAGATCCATACTACAACCCCAAGGGAGCGCACACAATTGCCCATTTTCTGCAGAGATGATCCGCCGCTTTGCCGCAACCGGCGCATTGTTAGCGGCGTGGCGGATTGCATCAGCGATCAAACGATAAGGAACGGTTAACATGACGGATATTCGGAAAGCAAAGGCGCTGCGGTATACGGTGATCGCCGTTGTATCTCTCTGCGCTGCAGGATATGCGGAGGCTTTTGCGGAGTCGGCGTCGCTGTATTGGACGGGCGTTTTATCCGGCTTTGCCGCAAAAGATCCACAGGCGATCCATTTCATACGCTTTGCGTTGTTGTGGGCCGCATTTTGCGGTGCTTCGGAGCTGATTTGGAGATTTCATGCGCCTGTTCTGCGCTTTGCGTTTCGCTATCGCTATCTACTGGCGCTGGCAGTTCTAGTCGTCTGCGTGCTGTTTGAGATCAGCGGCTCGTCGATCGCCCAGCTGGCAAAAACAATCGACTCGGAGGAGCCCGGCGTCCTCTTTGGCATCCCAAGAAGCATCCGAGCCGATGAATACGCGACGTTCACGCCGATGATCTTTTCGCAGCAATACAATGCGTCCGGTGCCTATCCGTATTTCAGCGAAACCATCCGTGGCGCGCTGACGGATACCGGCATCATTTACGCACTGCCATCCTGGAATATCGCCACGCTGTTCCGGCCCTTCTTGTGGGGGTTTTTGTTGATGGGGCCGGCTAAGGGGCTTTCGTTCTTCTGGGTTGCCAGGTTGCTGGCGTTGTTTTTGGTCTCGTTTGAATTCGCAATGGTCTTCACAAAAAAAGACCGCTGGCTCAGCCTGACTGCGGGCGCGCTGATCGCGCTCGCGCCCATCGTACAGTGGTGGTTCGCCATCAACGGCATCGCCGAGATGCTCATCTTCGGGCAGGGTGCGCTGCTGTGCACCCATCATTACCTGCATGCGCAGAAAACCTGGAAGCGGGCGCTTGCGGCGCTGCTATTTTTCTGGTGCGGCGGGATCTATCTGCTTACGATCTATCCTGCATGGCAGATTCCGCTGCTGTATGTCTTTGCAGCGCTGTTTCTCGGCGTTATTTTGGAGAACCGACGCAGCGGCTCGCTCACTTGGAAGAGGGATCTGCCGATCATCGCAGGCGGACTTGCGTTTGTGATTGCGGGGCTGCTGCCCGTTATCATCCAATCTGCTGATACGATTCAAACCGTGGTCAGCACCGTTTATCCGGGAAACCGCGTCTCGACAGGCGGGGGCGGCTTGGCGCAGCTGTTTCGTTACGGCGCGTCTCTGTTTTTACCGATCAAGTCCAGCGGACTGGCCACCAACCCCTGCGAGACGTCCCTGTTTTTCGATTTGGCTCCCGCCGGCATCCTGCTGGCGCTCTATGTCGTTTTCGTTGAAAAAAAGCGGGACCGTATGTTGATCCCGCTGCTGCTTGTTCAGGCGCTGCTGATGGTCTACTGCGCATGGGGCCTCCCAGAGGCGCTGGCAAAGCTCACGCTGCTCAGTCGGACCACATCCGGGCGTACGCTGCTCGCAGTCGGACTTGGAAACATCCTGCTGTTGCTGCGTGCCGTTTCGGTCTCGCAGCGCAAGCTGCACGCGGGCATTGCAGTTGCCGCAGCCGCGGTGCTGGCCGCCGGAGTGAGTTTTGCGAGCCGACGCGCAACGGGCGAGTATCTTAGCCTGACGATGAGCGCGGCCATTACCGCGGTTCTGTTCGTCGGCCTCTGGCTCGCGTTTTCCGCGCGAAGCGGCGGCTGGAAGAAGCTGCTTACGGCCTACTGCGTGGTGATTTCGCTGTTTAGCGGCGGGCTGGTGAACCCGGTGCAGCGCGGGGTGGACGTGATCTATCAAAGCGAGCTGGTGCAGTCGATCCAAACAGTTGTGCAGGAGGAAAGCGGGCTGTGGATTGTCGAAGGAGGAGCGCCGTTGGTCAATGTCCCCATCATGGCGGGGGCTCCGACCATCAACTCTACCAATGTGTATCCGCACCTGCAGCGCTGGCGCTTGCTCGATCCGACCGGGCAGTATGAAGCGGTCTACAACCGGTATGCGCACATATCCGTGAGCCTGACGGAGGGGGAGACGACGTTTACCCTGCGCAACGCGGATTATTTTCAGCTGGTTCTGAACTTTGGAGCGCTTCGTACCCTGAACGTACGATATGTGCTCTCCGAGGTGGATTATAGCGATCGGGAAACGCCCGGCGTTTCGCTTACCCCGATCGCACAGGCCGGGAGGTATTTTATCTATGCGCTTTCTGAAGAGGAGTGAGATATGATCCGCGAAATTATGCGAAAAATCGATTCAAATACACGACTGGCGGAGCTCTTCCGCTTTGCGGTTGCCGGCTGCATCGGCTTTATCATCGACTATGGCGTTATGGTGTTGCTCAAAGCGGCGTTGGGGGTGCACTATCTGCTTGCGGCGGGGGTGAGCTTTGCGGTTTCGGTCGTGGTCAACTATCTGATCTGCGTTTCCTGGGTGTTCAAGGGAATCGACCGGCCAGGCGCCAAGTCGACCGCGGTCTTTATCACGACAAGCGTCATCGGCCTCGGGCTGAATGAGCTCTTTATGTGGCTGTTTGTGGATGTGTTTTTCATCCACTACATGATCGCCAAAATCATCGCAACGCTGCTTGTGATGATCTGGAATTATATCACCAAGCGCAGAGCGCTGGTCAAGTAACGGGAGGCTGGAAATGAGCGCGGATAACGTGGAAAAGAAGAAGATCGCGGTACTGATCCCCTGCTATAACGAGGCCGTGACGATTGCGCAGGTGGTTTGCGACATGCGCGCGCAGCTGCCGGATGCGCAGATCTACGTATACGACAACAACTCGTCGGACGGCACGGACGCGGCCGCGCGGGCGGCCGGAGCCATCGTTCGGTATGAATGCCGGCAGGGGAAGGGGAATGTGATTCGCGCCATGTTTCGCGAGATTCAGGCGGACTGCTATATCATGACGGACGGAGACGACACCTATCCCGCGCAGGACGCGCCGAAGATGGCGCAGCTCGTGCTCGAAGGAAAGGCGGACATGGTCGTTGCCGACCGTCTCTCCTCAACCTACTTCTCGCAGAACAAGCGCAGGTTTCACAACTTTGGCAACGTGCTGGTGAGAAAGCTGGTCAACTCCCTCTTCAAAAGTGATATTCGCGATATCATGAGCGGTTATCGCGCGTTCAGCGCGCAGTTTGTCAAATCGTTTCCGGTTATCTCCAAAGGCTTCGAGATCGAGACGGAGATGACGATCTTTGCACTCGATATGAATATGAAAATCCGGTCCATGCCTGTGCAGTACCGCGACCGGCCAGAGGGGAGCGTATCCAAACTCAGCACGGTCAGCGACGGAATCAAGGTGCTTATGCAGATATTCAAACTCTACAAGGACTACCGTCCGATGTCCTTCTTCGGCTTGAGCGCGCTGATCCTGTTTGTTGCGTCCGTTGCGCTGTTTATCCCCGTGTTTGTCGATTATCTGCATACGGGTCTCGTGCCGAGGCTTCCGACGTTGGTCGGCTCCGGCATATTGGGGGTGCTCGCAATGCTGCTGTTCTCATGCGGGTTGATTCTGGATACCGTCGCGCACAAACACCGGCAGCTATCGGAAATCCAGCTCAACATCCTTTCGCTGCTGCAGGAGACAAAGCAGCGCTGAGCATCCGCTCTATTCCGGCGCTTTTTATAAAACAAACCGCCCGTGCGATGCGTCTCCATCGCGCGGGCGGTTTGTTTGTATCTGCGTATGCGACTACTCCGGTTTTGCCGCGCCGCAGTTGCCGCAGAACTTGCCGGTGTTGCCGGTCTGCGCACACTTGGCGCAGCTCCAGCCCTCATCCGGCCGCGGAGCGCCGCAGTTACCGCAGAACTTGCCCGTGTTGCCTGCTTGGCCGCACTTGGGGCAGGTCCAGCCCGCGGCCTGCTGCTGCGGTTGCTGCTGGCCCATGCCGTAGAGTGTTGCGGCGTTGGTACCGCCCGCGTTGGCGGCTGCGTTCATACCGGCAAAGGCCATAAACGCGCCGTTTTCATTCTTGGATGCATCCTGCATGGCCTGCGCCTGCGCGCTGGCAAGCACGGCGGCCGCCATGGTCGGATCCTTGAGCGCCGCCGCCTGCTGTAGCTGCTTGATGCGCTCTTCATCCTCTTCCGAGGCGGTGACAGAGCTTACGCCAAACGAGGCGATCTCGATGCCGCGCAGTTCCTTCCAGTCGGCCGAGAGCTCTGCGTTAAGGGCGTTGGCGATCTCCTTGGCGTGCCCTGGCAGTGCGCTGTAGCGCAGCCCCATCTCACTGATGCGCGCAAAGGCGGGCTGCAGCGCGGTCATGAGTTCGCTCTTGAGCTGGCTGTCGATCTCGTCCCTGCGGTATTCGCTTTCCACGTTGCCGCAGACGTTTTTATAAAACAGGATCGGGTCGACGAACTTGTAGGAGTACTCGCCATAGCAGCGGATGGCGATATCGATATCCAACCCCACGTTTTTGTCCACAACGCGGAAGGGGACGGGGTTCGCCGTTCCGTATTTATTGCCGAGAATCTCCTTTGTGTTGAAGAAGTAGACGCGCTGATCCTTGCCCGTGTCTCCGCCGAATGTGAAACGGCGGCCGATGATCTTGAGCGACTCCAAAATCCCCTTGCCGAATCCGCCGTAGAACAGCGAAGGCTCGGTGGATTTATCGTATACGTATTCGCCGGATTCAGCGGAGAAGTCCACGACTTTACCTTGTTCGACGATCATCATAAACTGTCCGTCGTTGACGGCGACGATGGAGCCGTTTGTGATGATGTTGTCGGAGCCCTTTGTATTGGAGCTGCGCTTTTCGTTGACGCGCTTTAACCCCTTGGTGACGAGAACGTCGGTTCCCATGGACTCACAGTAGAAATACTCTCTCCATTGATCGGCCAGCACGCCGCTGATCGCGCCGGTGGCTGCGGATATCAAACCCATCGCTGTAACCTCCATTTTTGATGCTTCCATTATACCAATGCCAGTTTTGTTTGTCGAGATGCGCGCATAATTGCCTGCGCCGCGTCCGATTTAGGCCGGATGACACGCGAACGCAAAGGTGATATAATACCGCCATCGTGTCCGCGCGCGCATGAATCTGTTTGGCAGAGCATCCGTCGCCGGCGGCGAGAGGGAGAGGGAGAGCATGGCAAAAAGCGACAAGAAGACCTTTGTGAAGGGCGCGTTCATCCTCGGCGCCGCAGGCCTGATCTGCAAGATCATAGGCGCGTTTTTTCGCATCCCCCTCTACAACATGCTCGGAGACGGGATGCAGTACTACGAGGCGGTGTATCCGTATTACTCGACGCTGCTTGTCATCAGCTCGGCCGGACTGCCGACGGCGATCTCCCGCATGGTTGCGGAGCGCACGGCGCTTGGCGACGGAGCGGGGGCAAAGCGGGTGTTTCGAAAGTCCCAGCTGCTGCTAGCCGGTATCGGCGTGATCACCACGGCGCTGATGTATTTTGGCGCGGATGCGCTCGCGCGCTCCACCGTGGGCCCGTTGGCGGCGCCGTCGTTTCGCATGATGTCGCCTGCACTGCTGATCGTCTCGCTGATGTGCGCTTACCGCGGTTACCTGCAGGGCCTGCAGCAGATGACCGGTACGGCGATGTCCCAGCTGGCCGAACAGGCGGGCAAGCTCGCGATCGGCCTGTACCTCGCGTCGCGCTGGATGCCGCGCGGGCTGGAATACGGCGCGATGGGCGCGGTGGCCGGCGTTACGCTCTCCGAGCTGCTGGCGCTGTTCGTCGTCGGCGGATTCTATCTTTTCCGAAGGCGTGATATCGAGCTGCCGGCTGCGGCGTCCGCCGAGCCCGTAAGCGACCGGAGCATCCTGCGCGGGTTACTTGCCATCGCGGTCCCCGTTACCATAGGCGCGTCCATCATGCCGATCACCGGCATTGCGGACGCTTCACTGATCAAGAGCACGCTGCTGAGCATCGGCTTCGACGAAACGGCGGCCTCCATGCGCTATGTGGCGCTGCGCAGCAATGTGACGAATATCATCAACATGCCGGCGGTGCTGACCATCGCGCTGGCGATGAGCCTTGTGCCCGCCATCTCCGCCGCGCGCACGGCAAACGATCAAAAGGCGATCCATACCGTTTCCGCAATGGGCATCAAGCTTGCGATGTTCATTGGCATTCCCTGCGCGGTGGGGTTGTTTGCGCTTTCGGCGCCGGTGATCGATCTGCTGTATACGATCGATGCCGAGCGCCTCTCCATAGCGAGCGCGCTGATGCGCACATCCGCCGTCGGCGTGATCTTTCTCTCGCTGGTACAGACGCTTACCGGTATTCTGCAGGGTGCAGGCAAGCAGCACATCCCGGTGATCAACCTCTTTATTGGAGGCGTGGTCAAGATCGTACTCATGCTCACGCTCATGCGAAACCCAGCCATCGAGATTCAGGGCGCGGCGATCTCCACAACCGCTTGCTATACCGTGGCCGGCGTGCTGGACGCTATCTATCTGATTCGTTTCACCCGGCTCAGGCTCAATGTGCTGGATACGTTTATTAAGCCGCTGGTGGCGTCGCTGCTCATGGGCGGAGCCGCATACTTTAGTTATCAGCTGATCTTTTCGCGGCTTTCTTCCAACACCATCGCAACGGCGGGGGCGATCCTCGTCGGCGCCGGGCTCTACTTGTTCTGCGCGCTGTGGATGCGGATGTTTACGCAGGAGGATCTCGCGTTTATCCCCGGCGGATCGATTCTTGCGAAGCTGCAGTTTGGCCGCAAAGCCGCGGTCATGGAAGACAAACGGGAGGAAAGATAACGCATGCAAACGATCACCGTCGTCACTTTGCCTGCTCCGGCCGCACTCACGCTTACGCAGCGCGAGGCGCTCGTCAGCGGCGCACCGTTGTTTCTGCAGACACGGCGGCATCCTTCCGCCGCGGTCCTTTCCAATTTGAATCGCCCGTATACTGCGATGGACGACCTCTTTGAGTCCGCGGAGGATTTTGACGCGCTCAACGTCGCCATTGCGGCGCGGCTCTGCAGCGCGGGGGAGTGCGTCTACGTCGCGACCGGCGGGATACAGAACAGCCAGCTGCCAATCCTGCGCGAGGAGGCGCAGCGGCGCGGCTTGCGCGTTTCCATACTGCCGCATCTGAGCGCGGGCCAGGTTGCGTTTGCCGGGCGCGAGGCCGGCGTAACGCTCTATGCGCACGATCTTCCGGAGCGGATCGATCCGAATCAAAACTATGTGGTCGAAGAGATCGACTCCCGCATCGCGGCGGGCGAAGCCAAACTGCTTTTGAGCGAGTATTATCCGGATGAGACGGTTGTCACGCTCGCTTCTCTTGCGGAGGACGGCGTTTACGCTGCTTTCGAGATACGCCTCTTCGAGCTGGATCGCCAGAGCGCATATGACGCGACGACTCTGCTATATGTCCCCAAGACCACGTGTGAAATGCGCAAGCGGCACGGATTCGACGATGTGATGCATATCGTGCGCCGGCTGCGTGCGCCGAGCGGCTGCCCCTGGGATCGGGAGCAGACGCACGAATCGCTGAAGAACGCGTTGCTGGAGGAGAGTTACGAGCTCATCGACGCCATAGACGAGGCGGATGATGCGCATATCTGCGAGGAGATGGGGGATGTGTTGCTGCAGTTTGCGCTGCATGCGGCGATCGCGGAGGAACAGAGCGCCTTTACCGCGCGGGATGCCTGCACGGAGCTTGTGGAAAAGCTCATCTACCGTCATCCGCATGTATTCGGCGGCATTCGCGTCAGCGGGTCGGACGAAGTGCTCAAAAACTGGGATGCGCTCAAGATGTCCCAGCGGGGGCAGTCTACCCAGACCGAGGTGCTCAAGAGCGTGCCAAAGAGCTTCCCCGCGTTGTTACGCAGCAGGAAGGTGCAAAAAAAGGCTGCGGACGTGGGCTTTGACTGGGAAGACGCGCAGCAGGCGTTTTACAAAATTGCCGAAGAGACCGAGGAGCTGCGTCTGGCGATGGAAGAGAGCGGCAATGTCGAGGAGGAGATGGGCGATCTGCTCTTTGCGGTCGTCAACATAGCGCGGCTGCTCAAACTGGAGCCGGAATTCCTGCTGATGGGCGCGACGGATAAGTTCATCGGCCGGTTCGAAACGATGGAAACGCTTGCCAAAGCGCGCGGCAAAGACCTGCGGGAACTTAGCTTTTCCGAGCAGGATAAACTTTGGGACGAGGCCAAAAAGGGCGGAAGTATGGAATAAATTCACAATTCAAGGCTTGCCAATCCGCAATAAGATTGATACAATATTCCAGCAACCAAAAAATCATGGAGGATATTTTAAAATGAATAAAACCGATTTGATCGCGGCCGTCGCGGAGAAGAGCGAACTCTCGAAGAAAGACGCAGAAAAGGCGGTTATCGCGTTTCTGAGCTCCATCGAGGAGGCCCTGAAGGCCGGCGATAAGGTTTCCATCGTTGGTTTCGGCACGTTTGAGGCGAAAGTTCGCCCCGCGCGCAAAGGGCACAATCCGCAGACCCGCAAAGAGATCGACATCCCGGCGTCCAAGCTGCCCACCTTCAAGGCCGGCAAAGCGCTCAAGGATTCGCTCAACTAATCAAACCTGGGTTTCAAGCGCCGCATGGATCTTTCCCTGCGGCGTTTCTTATTGTACAGTCGATGTGCGTAGTCGACCGGCGATCTTTCGTGTTTCGGACCGCGATTTTGACCGGTTTCTACATTTTTTGCGTCAGAACTTGATTCCGGATGCGTTTTGAGCGATAATGAACGCATTATCTGGTATGGATGGGAGTTGGTGCAGCATGAAGCAGTTACAGGATCGGATTCGCGCCGAGGGGCGCGTGCTTCCGGGCAACATCATAAAGGTAGACGGCTTTTTGAACCACCGCGTGGATACGGCGCTGATGCGCGACATGGCGAAGGAATTCAAAAGGCTTTTTGATTTAACGGGGCTGACCGCGGTGCTGACCGTGGAGGCCTCCGGCATCGCGCTGGCGACCATCTGCGCGGAAGAATTCGGCGTTCCGCTCGTGTTTGCAAAGAAAGCGAAATCGGATAACATCGAGGGCGGCCTTTACAAGAGTGATATCTACTCCTACACCTATAAAAAGCACGTCACGCTCATCGTAGCGAGCCAGTGGCTTACGTCGAGCGACAAGGTGCTCGTCGTGGACGATTTTCTCGCAAACGGCGAGGCGCTGCGCGGGCTGGTGGAGATCGTAGAGGAAGCCGGGGCAGAGCTGCTCGGCATCGGTGTTGCGATCGAAAAAGGCTTCCAGTCCGGCGGTAAACGGCTGCGCGAGGCCGGCGTGCATCTGGAGTCGCTCGCCATCATTGAACGGGCGGATGAAGACGGCGTCGTCTTTCGCGGGGAGTGAGCCATGCGGGAACGTGTTGTCGTACTCGACTTTGGCGGGCAGTATAACCAGCTCATCGCGCGGCGCGTGCGCGAAGCGGGCGTTTACAGCGAACTGATCCCGCACGACGCGCCGATCGAGCGCATCAAAGGGGATGCCCTAAGCGCGGTCATACTGACCGGCGGGCCGGATAGCGCCTATGCCAAAGGGGCAAAGGCTTGCGACAACGCCGTGTTTTCGCTTGGCGTTCCGGTGCTCGGCATCTGCTATGGCATGCAGTATATCGCGAAGGTGTTCGGCGGAGAGATCGCCTCTGCGCCGGTTCGCGAATATGGCCACACAAAGATCCGCTTTTCCGCGCACCCGCTGTTTGATGGGCTCGGCGAGGTGGTCTGGATGAATCATAACGATTCCGTGACCCGCGCGCCGGAGGGGTTTTCTGCTATCGCCTCGACCGACGCGTGTCCGGTCGCCGCGTTTGCGGACGAAAAGCACCGTGTCTACGGCATCCAGTTTCACGCCGAGGTGACGCACACGCAAAACGGGCAAAGGCTCTTTGAGAACTTTCTCAAAAGCGTCTGCCATCTCAGCTGCGACTACAGCGCCGCCAACCTGAAAGACGAGTTGATCGCGCAGATCCGTGCGCAGGTGGGCGATCGCCGCGTGATCGGCGCGCTTTCCGGCGGCGTGGATTCCTCGGTTGCGAGCGTGCTGGTGCACGAGGCGGTAGGGCCGCAGATGACCTGCATCTTTGTCGACCATGGCCTTCTGCGTGAAAACGAGGCCGATGAGGTGATGCGCGTCTATCACGACACGCTTTCACTCAACATCATCAAGGTGGATGCGCGGGAGCGGTTCCTTAGCAAGCTCGCTGGCGTAACGGAGCCGGAGCAGAAGCGCAAGATCATCGGCGAAGAATTTATCCGCGTATTTGAAGAGGAGTCTATCAAACTCGGCGGCGCAGAGTTTTTGCTGCAGGGCACAATCTATCCGGATGTGATCGAAAGCGGAACGGGCAGCGCGAGCACGATCAAGAGCCACCACAACGTCGGCGGCCTGCCGAAGGACATCGGCTTCATCGGGCTTGTGGAGCCGCTGCGGATGCTCTTTAAGGACGAGGTGCGTGCGTTGGGCGAATCGCTTGGCATACCGCACGAGCTGGTTTGGCGTCAGCCGTTCCCGGGGCCTGGGCTAGCCATCCGCGTGCTGGGCGATGTCACCGAAGATAAGCTCGCCATTCTGCGGCGCAGCGACGCGATCTTTCGCGAAGAGGTCAAAAACGCAGGTCTTGCGGAAGCCATCTGGCAGTACTTCACGGTGTTCACCGGCATGCGCTCCGTCGGCGTTATGGGTGATCTGCGCACCTATGACTATGTGATCGGTGTGCGCGCCGTCACCTCAACGGATGCGATGACGGTAGAGTGGGCGGAGATCCCGTACCCCGTACTGCGCCGCATCAGCGAACGCATCATCGGCGAGGTGCCACATGTCAACCGCGTCGTCTACGACATTACAAGCAAGCCTCCGGGAACGATCGAGTGGGAATGATGAAAAAGGATCTCTCCATGCGTATGATTGCATAAGAATAAGGCTAACTGATGTTGCGTATCAGTTAGCCTTTATTGGAAGTATCTTCGTTTTATGCTCGCGGCAGCGTTTTGAGCAGATGGAGCGCGTATCCGTCCAGCCCGTCCGAAAGCGTTGCGCCGATGCGCGGATTTTGCAGAGCCTCCATCAGATACTGCAAGATCACGCCGCCGTGGAGGATCACATCGTGCCGGTCTTTGAGCAGCGGCACTTTTGCGCGCTGTGCATCCCCCATGCCGTCTAGCGCGTTGAGCACCGCGCGCAGTGCAAACAGCTCAATCCTTTTTTCGCCTGCCCACGGCGCAAACGAATCCTTCCCTTCGCAGAGCAGGGCGAGTGTCGTAATCGTTCCGCCGACGCCGAGCAAGGTTTCCTGCGGAGAAAGCCGATCCATCGGAGAGGCGGGGCGAACGGGCCTGGAGATCCCGCCGGGCTGTCCAAACACGCCCGAAAGAACAGGGTAGAGTCCGTTGGCAATGGAGGCTAGATCCTGATACGGCGCGAGGTCTTTCGCACGGACGCACCCGATCGGCCAGCTTTTGCGCGAGCTTGGCCGGACGATCTGCGTGCTGCCCCCGCCGATATCCACGATGATTCTTTCGCCTTCCGGGGCGGCGCCCTGTTGGGCAAACGATGCCTCATCCGCGCCGCTGAGAACACGCGCGTGGCCGCGGCCGATGATCTCTTCTACAGAACGGATAAAAGCAGCGCCGTTGGACGCATCCCGCACGGCGCTGGTTGCATATGCATATGAAGAAAATCCCTGCGGTGCGTGTTCGCCATGTATTGAGCGAATCACGAGCAGGGACTGCCTCATGCGAGCCTGGGAGAGCGCGCCGGTTTCGGCGAGACCTTCCGCAAGGCGGGTCGTATAGACGCGTTTGCCGGTAAAATCAGGAATGCCCTGTGCATCGCTTGCGACGCGCAGGGTGCGAATGGAGTTGCTGCCGATGTCGAAAACAAGCAGTTTCATACCGGTCATGGCCCCAGGGTCACAATGGCGACATCGGGCGGCGTTGTGGGCAGCGGTGTCGACGTTGGAGAGGGGGAAGACTTTGGCGTTGTCAGCGCGGGCAATGGCGTTGGCGTTTCGGCGAGCTTGGGCGTAACCTTTACATTGTTCGAGTCATCGTAAAACTTCCAGTCGTCCTCAAATACGTAACCGAGTTTTTCGCGCGCGTATTGGATGATATAGTCCGTTGTACTCATGTACTCCAGCATACGCTCCAACCGCTCTTCCTCGATCTTGAGATTGTCGAGCTGGGTCTGCAGCTCTGTTTTTTCATCGGCGATGGTGGTCAGTTTGGTCTGCTGCGAGAGAAATACGCCACCGAGCACGAAGATGGTCAGAATAAAAAAGAGAATGATATAGCGAGGCCGGATGCGAAATCCGGTTTTGATGCGCTCGATTCGTTCTGTCGGTCTGTTTGCCATGGACTGTATCTTAGCACGTTTTATGATAAAATAAAAGTCGGGGCACAATAGGTTTTCAAATTGGTTACACGAAAAAACGTTTTCTCGGCTTGCGCCGTTAAACACGGCATCGCGCCGCTTGACAAACGTCTGAGAATGGCAAAGCTGGCCTTACCGGCGCCGGAGAAACCCGAGTGCCGGATATTTGACACGTTTCGAACACGGATTTGATTCAAAAGGAGTATGATCTGCGTGATTCGATGCTGCGCGACTCATTAGTCGCGCGCAGCGGGGCGTGACGCCGGCATGCGAATGGTTGGATAAAGCAAAAGAAAGAGCCGAAATATGGCACTAACAGGAAGCGCTTTCATAAATGCGTTGATTCACCGCGAAAAGGGCTTTTCTTGTGAAAAATGATCGACGCATATTGACAAAAACCCGGCCCGACGATATGATTTCTTCATCCAAGAGGTCATATCGAATCAGCTTCTTGATTTCGTTAACAGGTAGATGGTCTTACCGTAGAGAGGAGTTTACAGTTGAACAAGGAACAGCTAGAGGCCAAGGGCCTTGGAGACTTGCGTGAAATCGCAAAACTGCAAGGTGTGAAATCCTTAACCAAATATCGAAAAAATGAGCTCATAGAGATCATCATGGGAGGGGGGGTCGTGCCTCCCAGTTTTGCGTCTGCCGGCGCGGAAGACGAAGCCGCCGCCGAAGCACCCGCCGCGCCGCCGGTCAGTGAAGCGGCCCCGATCCCACTGACGGATGCGGATATGTCGGGCGCAGGCATGCCGCAGGAAGCAGATGGCGGCTATCGCCGCTCCGGCTATACGCCGCGTCCCTACCAGCAGAATAAACCCTACTACGACAACCGCCAGCAGGGCGGCTACCAGAGACGGCAATACGCCTCGCAGGGCAGCTACCAGCAAAATTTCCAGCAGCAGGGCGGCTATCAGCAGGGGGGGTATCAGCAAGGCGGCTATCAGCAGAGCGGATACCAGCGCGGCAACAACTACCAGCAAAATACGTATCAGCAGCAGGGCGGCTATCAGCAGCCCGGTTTTCAGCAGGGATATCCCTCGCAGGGCTTCGGCGCTGAGCAGGGGGGCTTTGAGGGCGACCGCAACTATCGTGGCCGTAACCCCGAGGGGTATTATAACAAAGACTACGGAACCAGCAATCCCGCCGTACCCGAGATTCTTCAGACGGGCGAGTGCGGCGACGCGGAGGGCGTGCTCGAAGTGCTGCCGGACGGCTACGGCTTCCTGCGCAGCGAAAACTATCTCTCCGGACAGCACGACGTATATGTCTCCATCGCGCAGATCCGCCGCTTCGGCTTGCGCACGGGCGACATGGTCACCGGAAAGACGCGTCCTTCAAAGGAAGGCGAGCGTTTTCTGGCGTTGCTCTACATCACGGCGGTCAACGGCGAGTCGCCGGAGAGCATCGTGGAGCGCAAACCCTTTGAGGAACTTGTTCCGGTGTTCCCCTTTGAGCGCTATACCCTGGAGCTGCCGGGCACAAACAGCCTCGCCATCCGGTTGATCGATCTGATCGCACCCATCGGCAAGGGCCAGCGCGCCATGATCGTCTCCCAGCCAAAGGCGGGCAAGACAACGCTGCTCAAGAGCATCGCAAACGGCATCTCGAAAAACTATCCCGATTCGCACCTCATCGTGCTGCTCATCGACGAGCGGCCCGAGGAGGTAACCGATATGCAGCGTTCCATCAAGGGCGAGGTGCTCTATTCTACATTTGACGAGCTGCCGGAGCACCACACGCGCGTTGCGGAAATGGTGCAGGAGCGCGCCATGCGCCTCGTCGAGATGGGGAAGGACGTCGTCATCCTGCTCGACAGTCTCACGCGGCTTGCGCGCGCGTATAACCTCACGATTCCGCCGACGGGGCGCACGCTCTCCGGCGGTATGGATCCGGGCGCGCTGCACAAGCCGAAGCGCTTTTTCGGCGCGGCGCGCAAGATCGAAAACGGCGGCAGTCTCACCGTTATCGCAACCGCGCTGACCGAAACAGGCAGCCGCATGGACGACATGGTCTATGAAGAGTTCAAGGGTACGGGCAACATGGAGATTCACCTCGATCGCAAGCTCAGCGAGCGGCGGATCTTCCCGGCCATAGATATCTACAAATCCGGCACGCGCAGGGAGGACTTGCTGCTCTCTGCGGAGGAGTTGGAGGGCGTTCGCACCATCCGCCGCGTACTTGCCGGCGGCAACCCGGCGGACGTGACGGAGCACCTCATCGGCATGCTCGAAAAGACCGGCAACAACGAAGAGTTTCTCCAGCGTCTCAAGGATTGGGTGGGCATCTACGAAAAAGACGGGTATACGACCATGTCTACCAGCCGCTTTGGGAAATAGCAAAGAATTCTGGCGCCTATGCGCGAAATGGAGCGCAATATCTTCTGAAAAGTATTGATTTTTTTGCGTTTGGACGCTATACTATCTGTTGGTAGTGTTTTAAAGGAGTGATCAAGCATGAAGAAGGACATCCATCCGAAATACGGCGAAGCCACGGTTCGCTGTGCTTGCGGCGAAACCTTCAAGGCCGGTTCCACGAAAGAGGAGCTGACTGTCGAAATCTGCAGCAAGTGCCATCCGTTTTTCACGGGCAAGCAAAAGCTTGTGGACAGCGGCGGACGTGTCGACCGTTTCAAAAAGCGTTACGGTCTGTAAAAGGCGTGAAAACCTTCCCATCACAGGGGAGGTTTTTTCTTGCCCGGGCATCCGGCGTATGGTACAATAATCGGAACCATGCAGGAAACAGGCCGCCGGATTGCACGGCGGCGCACGGAAATACACAGAAGGGAAAACAGATCATGAAACGATGCTCGGTTGGTGGTCAGGCCGTCATGGAGGGCGTTATGATGCGCACCATGAGCGGCGGGATCGCACTCGCCGTTCGAAAAGCGGACGGCAGCATCGAGACGGAATATACACCCAAAAAAGAAACCGGCAAGAGTCCGGTCCTCAAGTGGCCCGTCGTGCGCGGCGTGGTCGCGTTTGTCGACTCGCTCGCAACAGGTATGAAGATGATGACGCGCTCGGCGGAGCTTTACGGCGAGGAGATTGAGGAGGAACCGAGTGCGTTTGAAAAATGGATCGCGAAAAAGACCGGCAAGGACGTGATGGATATCGCCATCGTCGTTGCCGTCGCGCTCGCGGCTGTGCTCGCCATCGGCCTCTTTGTTCTGCTGCCATCGCTGGTGACGCAGCTGATCCATTGGCCGGAGGGTTCGCCCCGCATCTGGAAGAGCCTTGTGGAGGGCTTCGTGCGGCTGTTTATTTTCTTGGGTTACATCACTGCCATCTCGTTGATGAAGGATATCCGTCGGGTCTATATGTATCACGGAGCGGAGCATAAGACCATCGCCTGCTATGAACACGACGCGCCGCTCACGCCAGAGAGCGCTATGCAATACTCCCGGCTGCACGCGCGCTGCGGAACGAACTATCTCTTTCTCGTCATGGCGGTCTCCATCCTGTTTTTTGCCATGCTGCCGTATGCCGAAAACTTGTTTTTGCGGGTGCTGACGCGGCTGGTCTTTCTGCCGCTCGTAGCCGGGCTTGCTTATGAGGTGCTCAAGCTTGCGGCAGCTTCGGATGCGCTCTGGGCGCGTATCATTCGCGCGCCTGGGTTGGGGCTGCAGTATCTGACCACGCGCGAACCGGAGCCTGCCATGATCGAGGTCGCAATCGCGGCATTTAACCTTGCCATTTACGACGGCGTACTGCCGGAGCAGGCGCAAGCGGCGTAGCAGGCACAACAGGAAAAGGAGCAGGTTGCAATTTGAGCATTCGCGTTTCGGAAGCCGTTCGTGAAGCGAAGATCATGATCGAGCCTGTGGCGCAGGAGGAAGCCCTCCAGCAGGCGAAGATCCTGGTTTCGGCTGTCGCCGGTGTAGAGCCCGCTGTGCTGGCGATCCACGCGGACATGGCGCTTTCGCCGGAGCAGCTTGCCGACTTGGGCGATATGCTTTCCCGCCGCGTTAAGCGCGAACCGCTGCAGTATATCCTGGGTGAATGGGAGTTTTTCGGTCTGCCGTTTTATGCAGATGCGCGCGCTCTCATCCCGCGGCAGGATACGGAACTGCTGGTTCAAGCCGCGATCGAGCGGATCCGTCGGCGGGGATATCAAACCTGTCTGGATCTCTGCACGGGCAGCGGCTGCGTCGGCATCTGCATTGCAAAGCAGACCGGAATAGACGTAACCGCCTCGGATATCAGCGCGGACGCACTCGCGCTGGCCGGCGAAAACGCGGAGCGAAACGAGGTTCGCCTCGCCTGGATTGAGAGCGATCTGTTTCGGCAGATCGACGAGAAATATGACCTGATCGTCTGCAATCCGCCGTATCTTTCGCTGGCGGATATGCAGGCGCTGCAGCCTGAGCTTGCGTTTGAGCCAAGGATCGCGCTCTATGGCGGCGGAGACGGGCTGGATTTTTACCGCAAAATCGCTTGGGACTATCCGGCGCACCTGCGTCCGGGCGGGGCGCTTTTGCTCGAGATCGGCAATACGCAGGCCGAGGCCGCAGCCGCTTTGTTTGATGCAAGCACGAGCGTGCTGCGCGACTATTCCGGCAATCCGCGCGTGCTCGTTGTGGAAGAGGGCCCATCTGAATAACATATGATCTTTTGCCTGCACGCGGCCGCATCGGATTCTGCGCGTGCGGCGCGGGCCGGAGCGAACAGACGGGCCCGTCATTCGGAGGAACGATGATCGACAAACTGCAGGGAATCAAACAACGCTTCAACTTTCTTTCGGAGAAGCTGGCGGAACCGGATGCGCTGGCGGATCGCGAAGCCTGGCGCGACATGGTCAAGGAGCGGGCGTCGCTCGAGGAAATCGTGCTGGCATTTGACGAATACGCGTCTGTAAAGCAGGCGCTGGAAAACTGCAAGAGCATGCTCGGCGAACACCTGGACGGCGAGATGAAGGAGCTTGTTCACGCGGAGATGGAGGAGCTCGAGAAAAAGCTTTCGTCGCTGGGCGAGCAGTTGCATATCCTGCTGCTGCCCAAAGACCCGAACGACGAACGGGATGTCATCCTCGAGATCCGTGCCGGAACAGGCGGGGACGAAGCCTCGCTCTTTGGCGCCGATCTGCTCAGGATGTACCTTCGGTATGCCGAGCGGCAGGGCTACAAGACGGAGTATCTCTCCAGCAGCCTCACCGACATGGGCGGCGTAAAAGAAGTCGTGCTCTCCATCGGCGGAAAGCGCGGCGCGTTCAGCCGCCTGAAATATGAAAGCGGCGTGCACCGCGTCCAGCGCGTACCCGAGACGGAGTCGCAGGGGCGTATCCACACCAGCGCGGCGACGGTGGCCGTGCTCCCGGAGGTGGACGACGTGCAGGTCGATATCAAAGAGAACGATCTTCGCATCGATACCTATCGCTCCAGCGGCGCTGGCGGGCAGCACGTCAATAAAACCGAGAGCGCAATTCGCATTACGCATCTGCCTACGGGCATGGTCGTCTCCTGCCAGGATGAAAAATCACAGCTGAAGAACAAGGAGCAGGCCATGCGCGTGCTCAAAAGCCGGCTGTACGACTACTACCACAACCAGCAGAAATCGGAACGCGCGGGCGCACGCAAGAGCCAGATCGGCTCCGGCGACCGCAGCGAGCGCATCCGCACCTATAACTTTCCGCAAGGGCGTGTGACCGACCACCGCATCGGGCTGACGCTGTACAAATTGGAAGCGTTTTTGGACGGGGATATGGAAGAGATGATCGACGCGCTGACCGTGGCCGAACGCAGCGAGCTGCTCGCCGGAGAGCCGGGCGGCGTATGAAGCGCGAGGCAGAGTCCGCGCCCGTCTTCGACACACAGGTGATCAATACGGCGCGGCAGGAGGAAGCGGGAACGACCTGGGCAGCAAAGCTGATTTCGCAAGGTGAACTCGTCGCATTCCCGACCGAAACGGTCTATGGCCTCGGCGCAAACGGACTCGACGGCACAGCGGTCGCCAAGATATTTGTGGCGAAGGGGCGCCCCTCCGATAATCCGTTGATCGAGCATGTATCCAAGAAAAGCGAGGCGTGGAAACTTTGGAGCAGGAAGCCAAAGCAGGCGCAGATATTGATGGACACGTTTTGGCCGGGGCCTCTGACGCTGGTTGCGCCAAAGAGCGACATCGTGCCGTCGGAAGTCACCGCGGGGCTGGATACTGTAGCCGTGCGCATGCCGCAGAACAAGACCGCGCGTGCGCTGATCGCCAAGGCCGGGGTTCCCATCGCGGCGCCGAGCGCAAATCGCTCCGGCAGGCCGAGCCCGACCACCGCGCAGCATGTGCTGGACGATCTCGGCGGGCGCATCCCGTTGATTCTGGATGGCGGCCCCTGCAAATACGGCGTCGAATCCACGGTGCTCTCACTCGTTGGTGAACCAACGATCTTGCGCCCGGGCGCGATCACGCGCGAGATGCTTTCGGCGCTCATCGGCGAAGTGCACGTGAGTACGAGCATCCTCCATCCCATGAAGGAGGGAGAGACGGCTGCGTCGCCGGGCATGAAATATCAGCACTATGCGCCGTCGGCGGAGGTTGTCGTCGTACGCGGCACGCCCGAACAGGCGGCAAGACGCATCAACGCGCTCTACCGCGAGGCCGAGACGGAGGGGAAACGCGTCGAGATCGCCGCCACGGAGCAAACGCGGCATTTCTACAAAGGACTGCGGCACATGGTGCTGGGCGACCGCAGCGAACCGGAGACGCTTTGCGCAAGCCTCTTTTCCGCTCTGCGGGAGATGGACCGGCGCGCGGATTTGATCCTCGCGGAAGGCATCCCGCCGGAGGAGGAAGGGTTGGCCTACATGAACCGCCTGCTGCGCGCCGCGGGATTTCACGTGATCGACGCATCCCTCGACGAGGGAAGCGATGACCGTTTTAGTTGATCCAACAGTTCAGGCAGAAGAAAAGGGAGGAAGAGAATATGAAACTGGCAATCGGCTGCGACCACGGCGGCTTTGACCTGAAGGAGGCGCTCGTCGCATACCTGCGCGAAGAGGGGCACGAGGTGAAAGACTTCGGCTCCTACGATAAAAACAGCATTGACTACCCGGATTATGTCTTTCCGGTTGCGGAGGGGGTTGCGCGCGGCGAGTTTGCGCGCGGCATCGTCATCTGCACCACCGGCATCGGCGTAAGCATTGCCGCCAATAAAGTACACGGTATCCGCTGCGCGCTGGTGACAGACGAATACTCCGCCAAGATGACCCGCGAGCACAACGACACCAACATGCTTGCGCTCGGTGCAAACGTGACCACCGTGGTCCGCGCAAAGGGCATCGCCGACATCTGGCTGGGCGAGCCGTTTTCCCATGGCGAACGGCATCAGCGCAGGATCGATAAGATATCCGCCTACGAAAATACGCACTAAGGAGGCTCCCATGTCAAAAGTCACCACCATCGATCACCCGCTCGTGCAGCATAAGCTCTCGCTGCTGCGCGATAAGGACACAGGCTGCAAGGCGTTTCGCGAACTCGTGTATGAGCTGGCCATGCTCATGGCCTACGAAGTCACGCGCGATCTGGAGCTCAAGGAGATCGAGATCGAAACGCCGATCTGCAAAACCACCGTCCAGACGCTTGCAAACGAGAAGATCGCGGTGATTCCGATTCTCCGCGCCGGGCTGGGAATGGCAGACGGCATCATGAGCCTGATCCCCAACGCGAAGGTCGGCCATATCGGCCTGTATCGCAACCCCGACACGCTGATGCCGACGGGCTACTACTGCAAGCTTCCGCAGGACATCGCCGAGCGCGAGACGATCATCGTAGACCCGATGCTTGCGACCGGGAACTCCGGCATCGAAGCGATCCATATCCTCAAGGAGAACAGCGTTGCGAGCATCCGCTTTGTGAGCTTGATCGCTGCGCCCGAAGGCATCGCCGCCATGCAGGCCGCGCATCCGGATGTGGATATCTACGTTGCGCATATCGACGAGAAGCTCAATGACCACGGTTATATCGTGCCCGGACTGGGCGACGCGGGAGACCGCCTCTTTGGCACCAAATAGAAGCTAAGCCGGTATAGCGGCATAAGCGCAGGCACGCGGCGTGCAAATATGCATCCGTGCGGTCTGCGTTTTCTCTATATTTTCGGGCTCGATATATCGCTTGATCTGTGCTCTTCACGGGGCGCGAAAAACATGATATTATCACGAAAAGCGCTTGAAAGGCTGGATCGAGTATGGATATTCGCGCACGCGCGGCAGCGTTTGGTTTTGCCGATTGCTTTGTGTATCCGACAGAGCCGTTTGCCCTCTATGAACGCCGCCTCCACGAAGGCGACCTGCATCCCGCAGCACGCAAGCTCACGATCGATGCGGCGAGTGAAGCGCCATGGGCAAACGCAATCCTTGCGCTGATCAGCCCGTACCAGCCATACGCCGAAGAGATTGCACTCTCCGGCTACTACCCGTCGAGCAACGCTGCGTACCACGCCTCCGGCAGATTGATGCGGCAAATGGAAGCGGAGGGGATGCGTACAGAGCGCGTTGAACTGCCCGTGCGCGAGCTGCTTACGCGGGGCGGAACCGGCGTCGTGCTGAAAAACGGGCTGACCTACCTGCCGGGATACGGAACGCGCTACTCCGTGCAGACGCTGCTGGCCCGCCTGCCGGAGCCGGCATATACGCCCGTACGCAAACCGACCGCCGTGCACTGCGCGGCATGCCATGCCTGCGAGCGCATCTGCCCGAGCGGAGCGATCGACCGGGAAGGATTTCACTTTGCCCGCTGCGCACGCTCCTATATGGAGGGATATGTCATGGAGCCCTGGGTCATGGAAGCGATGCGATACATCCTCGGCTGCGAGCTTTGCCAAAAGGCCTGTCCATACAACGCCGGGATCGAATCCCTGCGCGAGATGCCGGAGGCGTTTCGGCTGGAGGAGTTGCTGCGCGGGAACGTAAAGCCCGCGTTGGAGATCGTCGGGAAAAACCTCAATAAGCAGGGCCGCGTGATCCAGCATGCCTGCGTCGTTGCGGCGAACCGGGGCAGGGCGGATTTGCTGCCGTTGATCGAGCCTTGGCTGACGGATAAAAGGGATGGCGTGCGCGCAGCCGCCACCTATGCGATGCAGAAGCTGCGCGGTTGATCGCGGGAGCGCTGCTTTGCCGCAGTCCTTTCATGCGCACGCCTCAAAATTCGTTTGGCTTTCCCGGCGCGGTGTGATACAATCATCTGGTAATCCAGTTTGCCGCGCTAGGCGGGGAGTTAGCGGTGCCCTGAACCTGCAATCCGCTACAGCAGGGCAGAAGTCCCGTTCCCCGGCAAGCGCCTGTGGGGTCAGATCCCGATAAGGGGCGTTGAGCGTCGGGTCCCGTGCAATCGCAGGCCGTGAACCATGTCAGGTCCTGACGGAAGCAGCATTCAGCGGAAAACGCGATGTGCCGCGGAGCAGCCTGAAAGGAGCAACCTGTCAGAGCGTCGCCCGGAGGCGTGTTTGTCAAAGAACGGGTGCGCGGCAATCCTTTCAGTCGGCGCGGATGATTCCGCGTCGACTGTTGCGTTTGAGCGGTAGTTGAGCCGCCGTAAAAAGAGAGAACCGGAGATAACGATATGGAAGACTTTTCGGTGTTTGACATCATCGGCCCGCGCATGACCGGGCCGAGCAGTTCCCATACGGCGGGCGCGGTGCGCCTGGCGCATGTCGCGCGGCAGATCGCCGGCGGCGACGTAGCCGAGGCCGACTTCACGCTCTACGGCTCCTTTGCCGAAACGGGGAAGGGTCACGGAACGGATAAAGCCCTCGTTGCGGGCGCGCTTGGAATGGATCCCGACGATCCGCGCATCAAGGAAGCATTTACGGTTGCCCGCGAGCAGGGTGTGCGCGTTTCGGTTGTGTTTTCGGACGAGCCGCCCAAGCACCCGAATACCGCGCGCATCGTCATCACCGGTTCGGACGGGCAGGTGACGGATGTGGTCGGCCAGTCGGTTGGCGGCGGAAACATCCGCATCACGGAGATCAACGGCCTGGCGGTTGAATTCTCCGGCGAGTACCCGACGCTGATCATCCAGCACAACGACCAGCCCGGCGTCATCGCCGAGGTGTCGCACGTGCTCGCGCAGCTCGACGTCAATATTGCATTCATGCGCGTATTCCGCCATGGCAAGGGGGAGGACGCGTATATGACCATCGAAACCGACCAGGCCGTGACGCCGGAGATGCAGGGGATGATCCTGCGGCTCTGCGACGGCATCAACAAGCTTTTTGTAGTGTAGGGAGGAGGATGAACCATGCTGTTGACAGACGCGTTTGAAAACGGCGAATCCCTGCGCCGCTACTGCCTGGAAAACGATATACCGATCTATGAGGCGATGATCCGCCGCGAGATCAAGACCAGCGACAAGCCGCGCGAGGAGATCGTTGCCGAGATGCAAAAGAATCTCGACGTCATGCGCGCATCCGTTGAGCGCGGTCTCAACAGCAAGGTGGAGTCCGTCAGCGGGCTCTCCGGCGGTGAGGCGATGCGGCTCTTCAAATACGGCAAGCACAACCCCTTCTCCGGCTATACCGCCTGCCGCGCGGCCGCTTCCTCCATGGCGGTGGTCGAGGTGAACGCGTCCATGGGGCGCATCGTAGCGGCGCCGACCGCCGGCGCGAGCGGCATCCTTGCCGGCGCTCTGATCGAGAGCGGACGCCAGCGCGGCTGGTCGGATGAGACGCTGATCGAGGGGCTCTTCACGGCAGGCGCCGTCGGGCTGATCTTCGCCAGAAACGCAACCATCTCCGGCGCAGGCGGCGGATGCCAGGCGGAGACGGGCGTTGCGGCTTCCATGACCGCGGCCGCTCTCGTTGAAATCAGCGGCGGCGCGCCTGTGCAGGCGCTCGACGCGGCCGCTATGGCGATGAAAAACGTGATGGGATTGATCTGCGACCCGGTCGCAGGGCTGGTCGAGTGCCCGTGCATCAAGCGAAACGCGCTCGGCGCGGTAAACGCCATGCTTTGCGCCGACATGGCGCTGGCCGGCATCACGAGCCTGATCCCGTTTGACGAGGTCGTTGCCGCGATGTACGCCGTTGGCAAGGACATCCGCGTGGAATACCGCGAAACGGCGCGCGGCGGGCTTGCCACCACGCCGACGGGCAAGGCCGTTGCGCAGCGCGTCAAGCGTCTGCAGGGCAACTAGACAGACCGACCGGGGGGAATGGAGAATGGGCGTTGGCAGGGGATTCGGCGGCGGACCGCGCGGATATCTGACGGAGGAGGAAAAGAAGAATAAGCCGAAGCTGACAAAGGAGCTGCTCTTTCGTATCCTCGCATATCTCAAACCATACCGGCTTCAGTTTGCTCTGGTGTTGCTTGCCATCTTGCTCGCCGCCGTCATCGGACTGCTGCCCTCGATCATCACCGGGCGCATCGTGGATGAAGCGCTGACGGGCAAGGACATGCGATTGCTGATTCAGCTGCTGCTGTATGCGCTGGTGACGCTGACGGCGTCGCAGGCGATCACGGTGCTGCAAAGTTACATCAACTCCTGGATTTCGCAGCGCATCATATTTGATATGAAAAACCAGATGTACGCACATCTGCAGCGTTTGCCGCATTCGTTTTACACCACGGAGAAGCAGGGCGATATCCTCACGCGCATGGATAACGACATCAGCGGCGTCGGCAGCGTGATCTCCAATACGCTTACGACATCCATCAGCAATATCACGACGGTGATCGCAACGCTGGCCGCGCTGTTTGCCATGAACTGGAAGATGGCGCTCGTGGGCATCGCAGTGATTCCGCTGTTTGTGCTGCCGACGCGAAGCGTAGGGCAGACACGCTGGAAACTGCTGGCGGATGCGCAGAGCGAGCGGGATGAGATGAACCAGATGCTGACCGAGACCCTCAGCGTCTCCGGTTCGCTGCTGATGAAGCTCTTTACGCGCGAACAGACGGAGTATGATCGGTTTGTCGAGGTCAACGAGGAAGTCACACGGCTCTCGCTCAAGGAACAGCGCAGCGGCAAATGGTTCACCATGGCGATGGGGATGTTTACGCAGCTCGGCCCGCTGCTGATCTACTTTGCCGGCGGCTGGCTCATCATCAGCCGGCAGGATGCGACGCTCTCGGTCGGCACGATCACGGCTATGGTTGCGTTGATCAACCGTCTCTACCGGCCGGTGCAGACGCTGCTGGGGCTCGGGGTTGACTTTACGCGCTCGCTTGCGCTGTTTACGCGCATCTTCGACTACTACGACAAAACCGTAACCATCAAAAACGTGCCGAATCCGCAAAAGCCGCCGATGCATACGCCGGAGATCCGCTTTGAGCGCGTTTCGTTCGCCTACGAAGGAAAGGAGCCCATCATACGGGATGTGAGCTTCACGATCCCGCCGGGGCAGATCTACGCCATCGTCGGCCCGTCCGGCTCGGGCAAATCGACGCTGGTCAACCTGCTGCTGCGGCTGTACGACGTCAAGAGCGGCAGCATCCGCGTCTGCGGCGTCAATGTTCGCTCGATCGACCTGACCTATCTTAGGCGGAACATCGGCGTGGTCACGCAGGAGGCATATCTTTTCAACGGAACGATCCGCGAAAACCTGCTGTATTCCAAGCCGGACGCAACGCAGCAGGAACTCGAGACGGCCTGCAGGCTCGCCAACATTCACGACTTTATTCTTTCACAGGAGCTGGGCTACGACGCGATGGTAGGCAACCGCGGGCTCAAGCTCTCCGGCGGCGAAAAGCAGCGCCTTTCGCTCGCGCGCGTGGTACTCAAGGATCCGAAAATCCTCGTGCTGGATGAAGCGACAAGCTCGCTGGACAGCATCTCCGAAAACGCGATTCAAAACGCGTTGGAGTCGGTGATGGCCGGTCGCACGAGCATCGTGATTGCGCACAGGCTCTCCACCGTGCTCGCGGCGGATCGCATCCTCGTGGTGAAGGACGGGGTCATCGCGGAGCAGGGCACGCATGAGGAATTGCTGGAGCACGGCGGCGTCTACCGCGAGCTGTATGAAACGCAGTTCAAGCGCGTGCTGGAGCACGACGCGGGCTAAGCGGAGTGATTGCACGCAAAAGCGGGCGGGGAAATCCCTGCCCGCTTGTCTGTTTGCTTCGGTCTTATTTGAAAAGAATCGAGACGGACTTGTAGAAGTCCCAATCCACTTCCTTGCGCTCGGTGACAGCCTTGTCGAGGTCGGCGGTCACGATAGCCGTACCCTGAAGCGCAACCATGTTGCCGTACTGCTCGTTGACCACCAGCTCGCCCGCCTTGAAGCCAAGGCGTGTGCCAAGCACACGGTCGAAGCAGGAGGGGGAGCCGCCGCGCTGAATATGGCCGAGTACGACGGAGCGGCATTCGAAAAACTTGCGCTTTTCGTCGAGCGTTGCATCCGAGCGCATGGCCTTTTCAATGCGCTCCGAGAGCGTCTTGGCAATCTCTTTCTCGAGCAGCAGCTTGTTTCCAAACGCGTCGAGCCCGACGTTGTCCTGCGATTCGCCCTTGAGCTCAAAGCCCTCGGCGACCGCAATGATCGTATGGCGCTGGCCTTTGATGTAGCGCGCGCGGATGATTTGCATGATCTCGTCGAAAGTTTTGGGGAACTCTGGGATGAGGATAAGGTTTGCGTCTGCCGCAAGTCCCGCCTGAACGGCGATCCAGCCCGTGTGGCGGCCCATGCACTCCACGACAAAGCAGCGCGCGTGGGACGCGGCGGTCGTATGGAGACGGTCCATGCAATCCATGGCGATGTTGCTGGCGGTGTCAAAGCCAAAGGTGTAGTCCGTGCAGGAGAGATCGTTGTCGATGGTCTTCGGCACGCCGACCATCTTCATGCCCATCTTGGTGAGCTTGTTGGCAACGCCCAGCGTGTCGTCGCCGCCGATGGCGACCATGCCCTCAAGCCCGAGGCTTTCGAGGGTCTTGCGAACGCGCTCCGGGCCGTTTTCTTCCTTCATAACGTTGGTGCGGCTGCTTTCGAGGATCGTTCCGCCCTTGGTCTGAAGGCCCTCTACGTCCTTGAGCGTGAGCCAGCGGCCCTCGCCAGTCAGCGCACCGCGCCAGCCTGCCGAAAAGCCGTATACCTCGATGCCCGCCGCCGCACACTCTTCGACGACGCCGCGGATGACCGCGTTAAGGCCCGGGCAGTCTCCGCCGCCCGTCAGGATTCCGATTTTACGCATGTTTTTTACCTCCTAGTTGAATCGTTGATAATATCTTCAAGCATCCGGCGCAGCAGCGCAGGCCGGCTGTATTGAATCTCAAATCAGGCGAGCAGCGGCGCAAGCTCCGCGTCGATGAGCGCGCCGATCGTCTCTATGCTCTTGAGCTGATTTTGCTCCATGCAGGGGATGATGTGGATCCCGGGCATGCGCGCCGCATACTCGATATACTTTTGTCTTGCGCGTTTTTGGATGTCCGGCAGGGCCTCGTAGATATCCGGCCGGTCGCCGACATAGTCCCGGAATCCTTTTTTACCGACGTTTTCGGATGCGGCTTCCGGGTTGACGTCGAGCACGATGTGCGCGTTTGCATGTGGAATGCGAAAATGGCCGTGCTCCAGCTCGAGCACGAAATCCAGCAGATCCGGCTTGCCAAGGTCGCGCTCACGAACGGACTGATACACAGCGTTGCTCAAAACATAGCGGTTGATGAGCAGCACGTCTGCGTCGGAATAGTCGAGATCGCGGAACGCTTCGAAGCGGTCAAGCGCGTACCAGAGCGCCATGCTCTTTCCGTCCACCTCGTCTGCGCGTACACCGCCGCTGCCGGTGAGCAGCCGTCCGCACTCCGCGCCGAAAAAGCTGTCGTACATCGGGAACGAAAGCGTACGGACGCGAAACCGGCCGCCCGCGTTCAGCCGCTCGCAGAGCCGCTGAAGCTGTACGGTCTTTCCCGTTCCGTCGATGCCTTCGAACGCGATGATCTTCGTCATAGCGAGCCTTTCTGAATGCGCTCCATGGCTTCGAGCGTGTTTTCCCGCGTGGCAAACGCCGTCATGCGAAAATAGCCTTCGCCCGCCGCACCGAAGCCTTCGCCGGGCGTGCCGATGATATGATGGCGGGTGAGCAGCTCGTCGAAGAAACGCCAGCTGTCCCCATGCGGCACCTTGAGCCAGATGTAGGGTGCGTTCACGCCGCCGAACACCGTGTAGCCCGCCTTCTGCAGGCCCTCGCGGATGATGCGCGCGTTCTCCATATAATCCGCCACAACGCCCATGATCTGCGCGCTGCCCTCCGGACTGTAGGCAGCTTGTGCGCCGCGTTGGGTGATGTAGGATACCCCGTTGAACTTGGTCGAAACGCGCCTTGCCCAGAGATCGCGCAGGCGCACCTCGTTGCCAAAGCTATCCTTGCAGACCAGCGCCTTCGGCACGACCGTATAGGCGCAGCGCGTTCCGGTAAAACCAGCGGTCTTGGACATGGAGCGAAACTCGATGGCGCATTCCTTGGCGCCGTCCACCTCGTAGATGCTGTGCGGCTTGTCCGGTTCGGAGATATACGATTCATATGCCGAGTCGTAGAGGATCAACGCGCCGGTTTCCCGCGCATAGTCTACATAGGCCTTGAGCTGCGCTTTTGTGAGCGTTACGCCCGTCGGGTTGTTTGGAAAGCAAAGATACATCACATCCACGCGCTGTTTTGGAAGCGGCGCGACAAAGCCGTTTTCCTCCGAGCCCGCCATGTAAACGATCTTCTCATAGCCGCCCTTGGCTTCGTCGTAGCTGCCGCCGCGGCCGCCCATGACGTTGGTATCCACATACACGGGGTAGACGGGGTCGGTAACGGCGACCACACAGTCTTGCGAGAAGATCTCCTGGATGTTTCCTACATCGCACTTCGCGCCGTCGGAGACAAAGATCTCATCCAGCTCGAGATCCACGCCCCGGCCGATATAGTCCCGCCTAAGGATCACTTCGCGCAGAAAATCGTAGCCGAAGTCCGGCCCGTATCCGTGGAAGGTTTCGGCGCGGGACATATCGTCCACCGCCTTGTGCATGGCTTCGATGACGGCGGGAACCAGCGGACGGGTCACGTCGCCGATGCCCATGCGGATGATCTTCGCTTCTGGATGCGCCTTGGAAAACGCGGCGGCGCGCTTGCCGACCTCGTAAAATAGATAGCTGCCGTGTAGCTGCGAGTAAAATCCGTTTGCCGTAAACAAAACCAAACCTCCCCATTGTCTAAATCAAGGCATTATATCATAAGAATTTGCGTGCGCGCAAGATAAGCGTGTCCGCAGGCATATACAAACTGATCTGCAACAAAATCTGTGAATCCAGCTTGGATATCTTCCCATTGCTTCGATGCGAAAGCAGCCGGGTTTTCAGCTTGTGATTCCGCGGGACATACGATATAATGTTTGGAAAGTTTGGAGGGATACGCCCATGACGGTTCGAGATCTGGCGCAGCGCGCAAAAGCCGCATCCGGCAAGCTCGCGATCACATCTGCGCAAACGCGCAACGATGCGCTCAACGAAATAGCAACCGCTCTGCTTGCCGCCGCAGCCGATATTCTGGCGGCAAACGCGGAGGATGTGCGCCTTGCGCGCCAGCGCGGAGTCAAAGCATCGTTTATCGACCGGCTGACGCTCGACCAAAAGCGGATCGAGAGTATGGCGGTCGGCATGCAAAAGGTCGCTCTGCTGCCGGATCCGATCGGCAAGAGCGACCATGTCGCCGTTCGCCCCAATGGGCTGCGCATCGAAAAGCGGCGCGTACCGCTCGGCGTGATCGGCATCATCTATGAAGCGCGCCCAAACGTAACGGCGGATGCGATCGCGCTTTGCGTCAAGAGCGGAAACGCCTGCGTGCTGCGCGGCGGCAGCGAAGCGCTGCAAAGCAACGCCGCCATCTGCGACGCACTCAACGCAGCCGCGGTCAAGAGCGGAATCCCCGATGGCGCGATCCAGTTGCTGCGCGATACGGACCGCGCGGCGGCAAATGAAATGATGCAGCTCAACGGCCTGATCGACGTGCTCATCCCACGCGGCGGACAGGGCCTGATTCAAAGCGTCGTGCAGCAGGCGACCGTACCTGTCATCGAGACCGGTGTTGGCGTCTGCCATGTCTATATCGATGAAAGCGCCGATCTTTCGATGGCGGCGGACATCATCGAAAACGCAAAATGTTCACGTCCGTCCGTCTGCAATGCGGCGGAGACGCTGCTGGTGCACGCCAGCGTCGCATCCGCCTGTTTGCCGCAGATCGCGCAGCGCTTATACGCGCGCGGCGTGGAGCTGCGCTGTGATCCGCGCGCCGCGGCGCTGATGCCGGGCGCAAAGGAAGCGGAGGAGGCGGACTGGTCTACGGAATACAATGATCTGATCCTCTCCGTCAAGGTTGTCAATTCGTTCGACGAGGCGGTGGCGCACATCGAAACCTACGGTACGCACCACAGTGATGCGATTGTCACCGGCCGCTACGACACGGCGGAGCGCTTCCTCAACCTGGTCAACTCGGCCGCGGTCTACGTAAACGCCTCCACACGTTTTACGGACGGGGAGGAGTTCGGCTTTGGCGCGGAGATCGGCATCAGCACGCAAAAGCTGCATGCGCGCGGGCCGATGGGACTGGACGAACTGACGACGGTCAAGTATGCCGTTCGCGGATCGGGGCAGATTCGATAACGCTTGCACAGGCCTTTGGCAGGGCAAACGAACGGGAGATTTCGGAGATTTGATGGAGATCAAACTTATCGCGTTGGATATCGACGACACGCTGACCAGCCGCGCAGGCAGCGTCAGCGAGCGAAACCGGCTCGCCATCCGGCACGCGCAGGAGGCCGGCGTGCATGTGGTCATCGCGACCGGACGGGGGCGCATCGCAACCCGCCCGATCTGGAGCGCACTGGATCTGCACGGCCCCTCTATCCAGTATGGCGGCGCCATGATCGCGGATATCGACACCGAGCGCGCGCTCGTGCTGCATGAATTGCCGCCGGAGACGATCCGTGCGGTGCTGGACTACTCGGCCGAGATCGACGTTTCCGCGCAGATCTACGTGGACGATGCGGTGGTGCTCGAGCGAACGAATGCGCGCGCCGAGCGCTATGTGCAGCGGCACGGCCTTCCGCTCGTCGTCGATCCGGATATTCGTAAAAAGTCGTTTCACAACGTGCCCAAGATCCTCGCGCTGGCGCCAGACGAGCGGCAGGATGAGCTGTTTGCAGCGTATAAGGCGCGCTTTGCCGGCGTTGCACAGGTCTCGCGTTCCAACCCGGGATTTATCGAGATCAACTGTCTCGGCGTTACGAAGGCGTCCGCGCTCGAAGAGCTTGCCGGCCTGCTTCACATCCCGCGCGAGCATACGGCCGCAGTTGGGGACAATTTTCTGGATCAGGAGATGATCGAGTGGGCGGGCCTCGGCGTATGCGTTGCAAACGCGGAGGATGAAGTGAAGTCCGTTGCCGACCTTATCGTGCCGGCTTGCGACGAGGACGGCGTCGCCATATTTATCGAACAGTTTGTTTTAGCCCGGTAGTCTCCGGGCCGCCGCAAGAAGCATCAGGAGGAGACAGCATGTATAGCATTGGCGTGGATATCGGCGGGAGCAAGATCGCCGCCGGCATTATAAACGAAGACTACTGGCTCATTAGCAAAAAATCACTTCCGTTCCCGCACACGGGAAAGCCGCTGGATTCCATCGATACGATCCAGTCGCTCATCGACGATCTGCTGACGCAGAGCAGTCTCTCGATGGAGCAGATCTCGTCTATCGGTCTCGCCGTGCCCGGCAGCATCGATTATGACCGCGGCGCGGTCATAGACGCGCACAACCTCGATTACCATGATTTTCCGCTCTGCGAGCTGGTCGGTGCGCGTTATCCGGGCGTTACGGTTTATGTGGAAAACGATGCAAATGCGGCCGCGCTCGCCGAATATTACGGCGGAGCGTTTCGCGAATGCTCTTCCGGGCTGCTGATCACCATCGGCACCGGCATCGGCGGCGGGCTGGTGCAGGACGGTAAGATCTTCATCGGCGGTAAGAAAAACGGATTTGAGTTCGGGCACGCGGTGCTGCAGTTTGGCGGCGAACCCTGCACCTGCGGTCAGCGCGGATGCATCGAGGCATACTGTTCGGCTGCGGCTCTCGTGCGCGAGGGGCGCAAGGCTGCCGGTGCGCACCCAGAGAGCGCCATGTACCGGCGCACACAGGGCGACCTGTCACGCATCAACGCGAAACTCGTGATGGACTGCGCGCGCGAAGGCGACGCAGTCTCGATAGAAGTGTATAACCGCTTTACCGATTATCTGGGTGCGACGGCCTGCACGGCGATCGCCCTGTTTGACCCGGAGATCATCGCCTTTGGCGGCGGCGTGAGCAACGATGGTGAATTTTTGCTCGCACCGATCCGCGAATACGCGAAGAAGTATGCTTTCTTTAAAAATCATGCAAAGATCGTGACCGCAGAGATGAAAAACGACGCGGGCATCGTCGGCGCGGCGATGCTCCATCGTCAAAGATGAGCGGCACGATTCGCTTTGTTGAATCGCCGGACGAGCGTTCCGCAATCGCGAGCGAAGTCTTGCTCGACCTGCCGGAATGGTTCGGAATCCCCGAATACACCGAAAACTACATTAGAGAGTGCGCAAAGATGCCGCTTTGGGTCTATGAGGTTTTCGGTGAATCCGTCGGGTTTATCGCCATCAAAGAGACGAGCCTATATGCCGCGGAGCTGAATGTGATGGGCGTGAAAAAAGCGCATCACAGATCGGGCGTCGGCAAGGCGTTATTTGCAGTGATGTTATCGTCTGCACGATCACAGGGATATGAGTTTTTGCACGTGAAGACCGTCGATGCCGGGCATTATCGCGAATATGACGACACCCGGATGTTCTATGAGTCGCTCGGTTTTCGCAAGCTGGAGGTGCTGCCGGAGCTTTGGGACCCGGAAAACCCGTGCCTCCTTATGGTGATGTCGATCTCTTAGCCGCTTGCGCGGCATCTTCATCAAAATTGCCGAACGAATCGTCGATTTCGATTCCAAACCAAAACAGAGCCGACAATCTATTGATTGCTTGGCTGATGAGCAAGACCGAAAAAGGAAGGCAGGTTCAAACGGCTGGCCAAAAATAGACAAGGAGCCAATTTCTTGGCTCCTTTGTACTTTCCGTCCGTCAAGCCTTTCCGATGGTGCCCTATCCACCAGAAAGTGATTATGAAGTTACGTAGTAGTTCGGTTACGCGGTTTAAGGAGGAAATCGGTAATGAAAAAACGAACATAACGGACGGAAACTGATTAACTTCTATGGTCTGAGTATAACACCCGAATTATGCAATTGCAAGCAAATCTATGCGCGGATTGTGTCAAATTTATATCTGTTTTGTGAACTCTGGTGTGTAGTGCGCCTCGGCGGAGTCCCTCTGCTGAATCAATATGTTGTATAGGCCGAGCGACAGTGCATACGAGATCACGCGATCATACTCCCGCTTCGTGATTTTGCGGTTGAGCGGGAACTCGGTTGTATACGGCTGAGGCGTATACTGGCTCATGAGGGAGATGTGCGTGCAGGCGGGCAGCAGGCGGGCCATTTCGTCCAGCACGCGGCGCGAGTCGTCTGCGCAGCCCGGCAGAATCAGGTGGCGAACGGCAAGTCCGCGCCGCGCAAGCCCGTTTTCATCCAGATCCAGATCGCCGACCTGGCGGTGCATCCGCGCGATTGCCTCCGAAGCGACCTGCGCATAGTCCGGCGCGTTGGAGAATTTTTGCGCAAGCAGGGGGGAGGCATACTTCCAGTCCGGCAGATAGACGTCCACAAGTCCGTCGAGCTGGTCGATCGCCTCCGTGCGCTCATATCCGCTGGAGTTGTATACGACGGGGAGCGTCAGCCCGCGCGCCTTTGCGCGGCGAAGGCTCTGCGCCACCTGCGGCACGTAGGGCGCGGCGGTGACGAGATTGATATTGTGCGCGCCGCTCTCTTCAAGCGCAAGATAGGCTTCTGCCAGCGCGTCCTCATCGTATATCTCGCCGACGCCTCCGTCGCGGATCGCATGGTTCTGGCAGTAGACGCAACCGAGGTTACAGCCCGAGAAAAAAACTGCGCCGGAGCCGCGCGTGCCACTGATAAACGGCTCCTCCCAGCGATGCAGCATGACCTTCGCCACGCGCGGCAAAGCGTCCGCGCCGCAGTATCCGCGCGCAGTCGAACGCTCCGCGCCGCACGCGCGGGGGCAAAGCAGACACGCGCCCATATCAGAACACGCGCCTGCCGTTGATAAAGTTGCGCGTCCAGTAGGCGGTCGAGATCGAGCTGGTGATCACCTTGCCGGAGCTGGATGAGGCGTGGATGAACTTCCCGCCGCCGGCATAGATGCCGGTATGGCTCACGTTGGAGGATGTATCGTTCTTAAAGAAGACCAGATCGCCCTTTTGCAGGTCGCTGATCGAGGTAATCTCCGTCCACTTGCTCACCGAGGAGAAGCCCGCCGCGCTGTAGCGGCTGGTGCTTACGCCGCAGGTGCGAAGCGAGAAATAGACGAGCCCGGAGCAATCGAATCCCTTAGATGGGCTTTCTTCCGACCAGGAGTATGGCTTGCCAAGCATGGCGCTCGCAACGGAGATCAGTCCGTCCGCGCTGTAGGACGCATTGTAACTGCTCTCTCCGCCGCTTGCGGGCGCTTCCGTGGCGGCCGGCGCCTCGGTGGAGGAGCTTCCGCCGGAGTCGGTTGCCGTGGAGCCGCCGGAAGACGTCTCCGAAGGCTTCTTGGTCGAGCTTGGCTTCTTGGTCGGCTTCGGCGTTGGCTTTGGCGAGGGCGTAGGCGTCGGGTCGATCTTCGGCCGCGCGTCGGGCGAGTAGAGCAGATCGCGGTCGTCTACGCTGAAGACGCCGTCTACACTCAGTTTGTTCTTCGTTTGAAAAGCGCGCAGTCCCTCCTCGGTCGCAACGCCGAAATAACCGTTGATCTTATCTTCATAATAACCCAGCTCGTTGAGACGGGACTGCATACTCTCCACATCGGTCCCGCTGTCGCCAAGTTTGATCTCGTAGGATTTGGCTTCCGCGCTGAAGAGATACTCCTGTAATTCGCCGGTGGCGATGCCGTCCATCGGCGCATTGATCGTCCGCTGAAAGAGCGATACCGCAACGGTCGTAGCCGGTGTAAACACGGTTGTTGGCTCGTCCGAGTCGAGATAACCCAGCTCGATGAGCCGGTTTTGCAGCTGCGACACGGTCGGGTAATCGTCGTTTTCCTGCAGCAGCGTATACTGGGAAACCATAGCGCCTGCGGAGGTCTGCTCCGCGGGTTCCGGCGTGCTGACGGCGCACGAGGTCGGCGCGAGCACATCCGCGCTGAAGGGAATGGGCGTTGGCGTCGCTTCGAGTACGGCGCGATCCGCAACGATGGCGACCGCGTTGGCACCGGAGAAATAATCGATCGCCAGCGGCAGAACGAGAAACGCAATCACGCAGCCGCCCGCAATGGTCAGAATCCAGGTGCGCGCGGAGCGGGGAAACACATGCTTTTGCTGTTTGCCCGAGGGCAGTCGCGGCGTATGCAATAGAAACACCTCACAAATCATACATCCGGCGGGCTCGATCAAACGTGCACAACACACTTGACCCCGCTTGTTGATTTCATTATACCGCGTGAGCGGCTGAATTGATTTGAACTTTTTCAAAACTCGGCCGGCAAAATGTAACAAAAAGTTGAACGCCTTGTTTACAGCAGGTTCGTTTTGCTCGCCCTCGCCGCTTTTGCAAATGGAAGCGCACTATGGTAAAATAATCTGTCTGATTATTGGAGAAATGCAAGATGTCGCTGATTCACGCGCAGGAGCTTGAAAAGAGCTTCGGAGAACGAACCTTATTTTCACAAGTCGCTTTCGATGTGTTCGCGCAGGATCACGTGGGCCTCGTCGGGGTCAACGGCTGCGGCAAGAGCACGCTGATGCGCATGATCGCCGGAACCGAGCCGCACGACGGCCGCGGCCAGCTTTCCGTATCGAAAAACGCAACCTTAGCCATGCTGGATCAATCGCCCGATTGGCGGCCCGGGCAGACGCTCTACGAGGCGGTGCTCGAAGCCTCCGGCAAGTGGATGGAGGCGGAGCGCGCACTGCGCGATATCGCACAACGCATCGAGCGCGAAGGCGCAAGCGAGGCGCTCATCCGCAGGCAGGCGGATCTGCAGGAACGCTACCAGAGCGGCGGCGGGCTGACCTACCGCGCGCGGACGCGCTCGACCCTGCTTGGCCTCGGTTTCTCTGAAGTGCAGCTCGCAAGCCCCGTATCGGTCATGAGCGGCGGGCAGATGCGAAAGGCCGCGCTGGCAAAGATACTGATGTCGGATGCGGATCTGCTGCTGCTCGACGAACCGACCAACCATCTCGACATCGCTTCGCTGGAATGGCTGGAGGCATACCTCGCCTCGTTTCGCGGGGCTTTTGTGCTCATTTCCCACGACCGCTATTTTCTCGACAAGGTCTGCAATCGCATCTTTGAGCTGGAGAGCGGCTCTGTGCATGTATACGCCGGCAACTACAGCCAGTCTATGGAAAAAAAGCTGGATGAGCGGGAGTTCGCCATGCGCAAGTATCAAAATGCGCTGCGCGAGATCAAGCGCATCGAGGGCATCATCGAACAGCAGCGCCGCTGGAACCAGGCACGCAACTACGTGACCATCGCTTCCAAGGAAAAGCAGATCGAGCGTATCAAAAGCACGCTGGTCAAGCCGGAAGAGGGGCCGCAGGAAATCCGCTTTCGCCTCCGCGCGGACGCACTGACGGCAAACGAGGTCGTCGTCTGCAAAGACCTGAGCAAGCGCTTTGGAGTCCGGGAGATCTTCCGCAGCCTGAATCTGATGATCCGCCGGGATGAACGCGTCTGCCTGCTGGGCGCAAATGGCTGCGGCAAGACCACGCTGCTGCGGATCCTGACCAACAAGATCGAGCCCGACACGGGCAGCTATAAACTCGGCTCCAACGTGCACGCAGGCTACTATGAGCAAGGCACCGTCCGTCCAAACGACCCGCGCACCGTGCTCGAGGCGCTCAACGCGAGCTTTCCGCGCTACGACACACGGCAGCTGAGAAACCTGCTGGGCACATTTCTCTTTTGCGGGGACGACGTATTTAAGCGCATGAGCGACCTCTCGGGCGGCGAGTATGCGCGCATCCAGCTGCTGCGGTTGATGCTTGGCGGCAGCAACGTGCTCTTTCTCGACGAGCCGACCAACCATCTCGACATCCCGTCCTGCGAGGCGCTGGAGAACGCGCTGAGCGACTACGGCGGTACGATGCTGATCGTAACGCACGACCGCTACCTCGCAAACCGGATCGCCGACCGGATCATCATCATGGATGAAGATGGCATCCGCGATTTTGAGGGCGACTGGGACGCATACAAGGCGTTTCTGTCCGAGAGCGCCGCTCCAAAGGCCAAGGAGGCGCCGCCCGCAAAAAACGACTATCTGCTCGCCAAGGAGAGGCGCGCCGCGCTGACGAAGGCGAAGGCCGCCCTGCGCAAGGCGGAGGAACGCGTTCACGCGGAAGAAGCAGCGCTCAAGGCGCTGGAGGACGCAGCCTTTGACCCGCAGCTGGCAGGCGACTTTGCGGAGGCAAAGGCCGCCTACGACCGGCTGGAGGTGCAGCGGCGGCGCGTGGAAGCCTGCTATGGTGAATGGGAGCAGGCGGAAGTGGCGCTGCAGGCGCTGGACGCCGGGGAAGAAGATTAGCACGAGGCGCGCAAAGTCGCAGCCTCAGGAGGATACACCGCATGGAATACTCCAAGTTCTCGCTCGGTCTGCGCTTTGCGATGACCGGCGACTCCGCTCTGACGCCGGAATCGTGCTGGCAGATCGTCTTTTCCGAGGTGCCCCTGACGTATGCCGCAGGGGCGACGCTCTTCGGCGCATGGGACGACGTGGGCGCGGCGGAGAGCGAATCCGCGTATATTTGCATGTTTTCCAACCTCCCGCTCAAGGTCGGCAAGGCGCTGTTTGCGCAGCTGGGGCATAAGCCAGTGCTGCTGTCGTACCTGACCATCTACCGCCCGTTTATCCAGAACAACCTCGTCGAGAAGTGCAGCAAAGTAGAGTATCTCGGCAGCGTGCAGCCGGATGGGAGCGTCACGGGCGGGGACGCCGCCTACGGGAGCATGTGCATCCGCGGCGCCGAACCGGAGGTTTGCGAAAAAGGCGCGCAGTGCAGGCGGATTTTAATCGCGCCGGGCGCGTGGGCGGGGAAGTTTACCTCTGCGGACGCCGCGCGGCACATGCTGCGCTCCGCCTCGCGCGTTTTGCCGCGCGCCAAGCTTCGCACGCAGTTGATTGCGGACGGGGGCCAAGGTACGATCGACGCACTGGTCTGCTCCAACAACGGCAGGTATCGAAAGGCCGGGATCGTGGACGCATCCGGCGAGACGCGCCCCTTTCGCTACGGCATACTGCCGGATCGCACCGTCGTGGTGGAATCCGAGCCGCTGACCAAGGAGGAGCTTTCTCAGGCGCTTACGCTGCCGCAGAATAAAGGCTTTACGGAGTACATCATCGCCGCGGGCGCGGGGGATCTGCCGGACGATGTGCCGGACGGGCGCTTTGCGACCGTGCTCGGCAAGCGCATACCCCCGTCGCGCCGCAACAACATCCGGGTCGAATACCGAAACGGCATCGAGACCGTTCTGGAAGCCTGCGAATTCAACCGGCATCTCTCCAAAGCGGACTGGCTCATCGCGCTGACGCGGCTGCTCGACGAGGCGGGCGCAATGAACGACCCGACGACGGACGCGCTGCTCTTTCACTGCCGCGTACTCCACAAGCACTCCGCCGTGCTCGCCTTTACGGACGACGGACGCTTCTTTGCGCGGATTGACGACGGCCCGCTCGTGCCGATTCAGACCGCGTCCTTTGACGAGGCGGCCGACGCGCTGTTTTTGATCATCAAAAATACGCCGATCCTGCCCGCGCCTCTGTTCCCGCCCATCCAGCGGGAAGAGACCGTCTTGAACGACGTGTGATAAAACCGGACGCCAACGTTTTTCAATCATCATTTCAAAGGAGGAAACACCACATGCGAATGGTGGACGTAATCGAAAAAAAGGCTGCTCGCGGGGAGCTGAGCCGCGAGGAGATTCAGTTTGTCGTGGAAGGATTTGTCAGCGGCGATATTCCGGATTACCAGATGTCAGCGCTGATGATGGCCATCGTGCTCAACGACATGAGTGAGCGCGAGGCGGCCGACCTCACGCTGAGCATGGCCAACTCCGGAGACACAGTCGATTTGAGCGACCTGCCCGGCGTCAAGGTGGACAAGCATTCCTCCGGCGGCGTCGGAGACACCACTACGCTGGTCGTTGCCCCGCTGGTCGCAGCCTGCGGCGGCACCGTGGCCAAGATGTCCGGCCGGGGGCTGGCGTTCTCCGGCGGAACCATCGACAAACTCGAGTCGATCCCGGGCGTCAACACCGCGCAGACCATCGAGCGGTTCAAGCAGATCGTTCGCGAAACCGGCGTGTGCGTCATCGGGCAAACGGGAAACCTCGTGCCGGCCGATAAGAAGATGTACGCCCTGCGGGATGTGACGGGAACGGTGGAGAGCGTGCCGCTCATCGCCGCGAGCATCATGAGCAAAAAACTCGCCGCCGGCGCGGATGCGATCGTGCTGGATGTCAAAACCGGCAGCGGCGCCTTTATGAAGACGGTGGAGGATGCCAAGCGCCTCGCCGGACTGATGGTCGGCATGGGCAAGCACCTCAAGCGCGATGTCGTCGCCGTTGTGACCGATATGAACCAGCCGCTCGGCCTCGCGGTCGGCAACGCGCTGGAGTTTCGCGAGGCGGTGCAGCTGCTCAGCGGCCAACTTTCGCAGGGCGACCCGCTGCTGGAGGTGTGCCTGCTGCTCGGCACGCACATGCTCCTGCTGGCCGGGCTTGCCCGCTCGGAGAGCGAGGCGCGCGAAAAACTCCAGGTCGCCATCGAGAGCGGGGCTGGCCTATCCAAACTGCGCGCCATGATCCGTGCGCTTGGCGGAGATGAGCATCTGCTCACGCCGGAGGGGATGGATAGCCTCTGCAGGGTGCGGCGGCTCGTTCCGGTTCCGGCGCGGGAGAGCGGCTACGTTACCGGTATGCAGGCGGAGCTGATCGGCCGCGCGGCGCAGGTGCTCGGCGCAGGCCGCGCGACGAAGGAGGACGTCATCGACCCGGCCGTCGGCCTGGTGATGCATAAACGCGTAGGCGGCAAGATCGAGCGAGGCGAAGCCATCTGCACGCTCTATGTCAACGACGAGAAAAACCTGCAAGACGCGATCTCCACCATGCAGCAGGCGATCGCTATCGGCGCCAAGCCGGAGCAGGTCGCACCGATGGTCTACGCCGTCGTCCGCTAACGCAAACCACTACGCAACCGACGAGGAGGAAGCGCTTGAAACAGCTCATCGCAATCGATGGAAACAGCCTCATGCACCGCGCCTACCACGCGCTGCCGCCCATGACCACGCGCGCCGGCGTGCCGACCGGCGCACTGCACGGGTTTTTGAGCATGCTGCTCAAGCTCACCGAGCGCAAGCCGGATTATCTGGTCGTTGCGTTCGATATGCACGGGCCGACCTTTCGCCACGAGCAGTTTGATGCCTACAAAGCAGGCCGCAAGGAGACGGACGAGGATCTGCGCGCGCAGTTTCCCCTGCTCAAGGACCTGCTGCACCGGATGGGTATCGCGGTGTGCGAGACCCCCCGCTATGAGGCGGACGACATCCTCGGTACATTTGCGAAGAGATGCGAGGCCGCGGGCATCGACGCACTGCTCGTTACGGGGGACCGGGACGCGCTTCAGCTCATCGGCGAGCACACGCATGTGCTCATGACAAAAAAGGGCATCAGCGAGACGGTGGAGTTTGACCGCGCG
>JAEWQH010000034.1 GCA_023399275.1 Bacillota bacterium | reverse complement strand
AGGTACGCATGCTCGACAAAACCGGTGCGGTAAGCGCCGGATACGACCACATCCGCCTCCGCCAGCCCGGCCTCCGCATCCCCCTTGTGAACATGTACGTTTCCGCAGATATTGTCCGGGTAGTCCGGATTGACGGCGATGCTGCTCTCCATCGCCATGCGCGGCGTGGCAAGAACCGGCAGCTCCTCGTACTCCGCTGTCACCAGTTCTGCGGCCGCGTCCGCCTGCTCCTGCGTCTCGGCGGCTACGACTGCGATCACGTCCCCGTAAAAGCGCGTTTTATCGCAGACAAGCGCATACTGGTCGATATAGATCTCGCCAAACATCTTTTCACCCGGGATGTCCGCGCCGGTGACGACACAGGCGACCCCCTCGGCGCGCTTTGCCTCCTCGGTATGCACCGCAAGCAGCCTCGCGTGCGGGTGCGCCGCATAAACCCCCTTGCAGTACAGCATGTCCGGCAGGCGTACGTCCGCGCCGTACTCCGCACGTCCGGTCACTTTGGCACGCGCGTCGATCCGCTCCAGCGGCTTTCCGATGGGTTTCGTCTCCATGATTATTCGATCGCCCTCCCTGATGTTGCGCGTCATATTCTCCGCCGCGTCCCCTCGGCAGGTTCGCTCCACGCTTGTTGAGAATGATTCGCACAGATCTATTGTAACTAATTACATCGCATTTGTCCACAGGCGGATTTAAAATTCACACGATGGCCCTTTATCAGGTTTATCGGCCGATTTTCGCGAATATCGCTTGTGTTTGCGCCCATAATATGGTAAAGTACGTGCGTGGATACCCGGTTCTGTTTCCATTTCCGCTCGTAACCGTTTACATCATATCAATACAGGAGGATGATTCACATGCAGCTGGTTATAAAAAATGCAAAGCTCCGTGACCGCGACGCGCTGACGGATATCGCCGTCGATCAAGGCGTGATCCGGGAGATTGCCCCGAACCTGTCATATCCGGCGGATACCGTCATCGACACGCATGGCGCGCTCGTCACCCCGAGCCTGATCGACCCGCACATTCACCTCGATAAGGTGAATATCTTCGACGTGGTGCGCAAGAATGTCTCCGGCACGCTCAAGGAAGCCATCGAGATCATCTGGGATAAAAAGAAGGATTACACGACGGAGGACATCCTCACGCGCTCCGAAGACGTGCTGCTGCGCGCACTCAAAAACGGCACGCTGAACATGCGCTCCCATGTGGACGTGGACACCATCGGCGGACTCAAGCCGCTCACGGGCGTGCAGGCGCTGCGCGAAAAATACCGCCACGTGATGGATCTGCAGATCGTGGCCTTCCCGCAGGAAGGCATCATCAAGGATCCCGGCTGCGAGGCGCTGATGTGGCAGGCGATGGAGGCCGGCGCGGATGTCGTAGGCGGCATGCCCGCAAACGAGTATTCACCGGACGGCAGCCGCGCGCACGTCCGCATCTGCTTTGACATTGCGGAGAAATACGATGCGGATATCGACATGCACGTGGATGAGACGGACGATCCGTTTTACCGCACGCTGGAGATGATCGCGGACGAAGCGCTCAAACGCGGCTGGATCGGCCGCGTAACGGCGGGGCATACCTGCGCGCTCGCCGCCTACGACGATCACTACGCGAGCTACGTCATCGAAAAATGCGCCAAGGCGCAGATTCGCTTCATCACAAACCCTGTGACCAACCTGCTGCTGCAGGGCCGGCTGGACAAGCAGCCCATACGCCGCGGCATCACGCGCGTCAAGGAGCTGCTGGAGGCCGGACTGCTCATGAGCTTTGGCCAGGACTGCGTAAAGGATACGTTCTACCCCTATGGCAGCGCAGACATGCTCCAGGTCGCAAACGTGACCGCGCACGCGGCACAGATGAGCCTGCCGCCGGAGATCGAGACCGTCTACGACATGATCACAACCACCGCCGCCGAAATTCTGAAGCTGGAAGGCTACGGCCTCGCCGTCGGCAAGAAGGCGAATCTCGTCGTCGTCAACGCCAAGGACGCGCGCGACGCCATCCGCCTCACGCCGGAGCGGCTCTACGTCATCCGCGAGGGCGCAATCGTCGCCAAGACCACGGTGCATACGGATCTTGCCATCTGACGCGACTGCGCGCAACGGATGAACTACGTTTTGCCTCTCGCCCTTTGGGCTGCGGCAAAGCGCGCAGGGAAACCGCCCATGCCGGGCGATCCCAACCTTTGCAGCCGGTTTGAATGGGTTCAGGGTTTCGGTTCTGAACGGGTCCGAAGCATTTTTGACAAACGAAGAGCGGGGGTTCCCGCTCTCAGTCTGTCAAAAAAGTCCAATAACAGAGACTTTTTTGGTATATATAGAGATATGTTAACAGAGAAGAAAACAATTGAGCGGGATACGCTGGAAATCATGTGTACCGAGATGCTGGTGCCCAAAGAGCACCTGCTTCGAAAGATCGACGCGGCGGTGGATTTCAGGCGGTTATATGAGATCGTCGGCGATTTGTATTGCAAGGACAACGGCCGGCCAAGCATCGATCCGGTGGTATTGTTCAAGATCGTGCTGATTCAGCATCTGTACGGGATTCGATCTCTGCGGCAAACCGTGGCGGATATCGAAATGAACGTCGCATACCGCTGGTTTTTGGGGTACCGAATCAGCGAACCGATTCCGCATTTTGCGACAGTCAGTTATAATTTCCGGCATCGATTCAATAGCGAAACGGTTGAGAAAATCTTCTGCTGGATTCTGGACGAGGTAAACGGAGCAGGGTATCTCTCGCCGGAAGTCGTATTCATCGACGGCACGCATGTCAAGGCGAACGCGAACATGAAAAAGCAGGTCAAGCATGCGATTCCCGTTGCGGCCAAGGTTTACGAGAAACAGCTTCGCGAGGAAGTGAACACGAATCGGGAAGCGCATGGCAAGAAGCCATTTGACGACGATCCGCCCAATGCGCCGGCAGAAGAAAAAAAAGTCGTCACCTCGACGACCGATCCGGACTGCGGCATATTCCACAAAGGCGACCACAAGAAATGCTTTGCGTATGGCGTTCAGACGGCCTGTGATTCGCACAATTACATCCTCGGCGTAGATGTTCACGCGGGAAACATGCATGACAGCGTCGCGTTTGACGGGATTTACAAACAGGTAACGCAGCGCTTCCCCGAAATCAGCATTGTTACGATGGACGCCGGATACAAAACACCGTGGATCTGCAAACGAATCCTTGAGGATCGGCGCATCCCGTCTTTGCCATACAAACGCCCAATGACGAAAAGGGGAAACCACGACTGGTGGAAGTATGTATATGACGAGTATTACGATTGCGTCATTTGCCCGGAATACAGCATTCTGAACTATTCAACGACCAATCGAAACGGTTATCGGGAATACAAGAGCGACCCCAATGTTTGCAGGAACTGCCCAACGCGACACCTTTGCACCGCAAGCGAGAATTGCCAAAAGCTGGTGTCCCTGCACATAATATGGCGAGAGTTCGTAGAGCAGGCAGAAGACATTCGGCACACGCCGCTAGGAAAGAAGCCCTACGAAAAGCGAAAAGAGACGATTGAGCGGGTCTTCGCCGATGCCAAAGAAAAACACGCGATGCGTTATACCCCCTACCGAGGCTTAACCGCAGTGACAAACTGGGTCAAGCTCAAATATGCTGCCATGAATCTCAAAAAGCTGGCGATTCACAGGTGGAAGGATACCCATCCTTTCTTGCGATACCTCTTATCTTGGTTTTCTAAGTTCACAACCTGTGCAAAGAACCCCATTCCCGCTTAACGGAACGGGGTTCTTTGACGGACTGAGAGCGGGGTTCCCGCTCTTTTTTCGTCCCGATTGTTTTACGCCGCGCGGACGCTCACCAGTCGAGCCGGATGATGCCGCGCGGGCAGCCGGAGGAGCAGAGCCCGCAACCGGTGCATGCGTTTTGATCGATTTGAATCATGCCGTCCTCGCGCTTGATCGCGTCGTAGAGACAGCCGTTGATGCAGACGCTGCAGTTCGTCGTCGCTATATCGCAGCATTCGGTGATAGCCGCCCGCAGCCGTTGCGGCTTGATATCCTCAAAGGGCATGAGCGACGGCAGCGCTGCACCGCGCACCTGCGCGACATCGCCGTATCCATGCCGCTCCAGCCAGTCGTTTAGGTCGCGGATCGTCTTCGTGATCACGCCATACCCTTCCTGCTGGATGGCGGAGGCCATCTGCACCGCCGTCGCACCTAGCATGATGAATTCCAGCGCGTGCTCGGCGGTTTTGATGCCGCCGGTCGAACAGATCTGCATCTGCGTATACTGCCGCAGCTGCGCCGTCGTCGCCAGTGAGATCGGGCGGATGTTGCGGCCGGTATAGCCGCCGTAGGTCGACATCTCTGCCCTGCGCGCCTCGATGTCTACGCCGCGC
>JAEWQH010000099.1 GCA_023399275.1 Bacillota bacterium | reverse complement strand
GGTGCGACGGTTCCGAAGAAGAAAACGACCGCCTGTTTGCCGAGATGGTAGCCAGCGGCATGGCCACTCCGCTCAACCCGGAGAAGCGCCCCGGCTGCTACCTCTTCCGCAGCGATCCTTCGGACGTGGCGCGCGTGGAGAACAGAACCTTCATCGCCAGCAAAACAAAGGAAGAAGCCGGCCCCACCAACAACTGGGTCGATCCGGTCGAGCTCAAGGCGACCATGACCAAGCTCTACACAGGCTGTATGCATGGCCGCACGATGTACGTCATTCCGTTTTCGATGGGCCCCATCGGCTCGCCCATCTCCAAGATCGGCGTCGAGATCACGGACAGCCCCTACGTCGTAGCCAACATGCGCATCATGACCCGCATGGGCGCCGAGGTGCTCGAAACGCTTGGCGACGGCGAATTTGTGCCTTGTCTGCACTCCGTCGGCGCGCCGCTGGAAAAGGGCCAGCAGGATTCCTCCTGGCCCTGCGCCCCGATCGAGCAAAAGTACATCAGCCATTTCCCCGAAGAGCGTCTGATCTGGTCCTACGGCTCCGGCTACGGCGGAAACGCGCTGCTGGGCAAGAAGTGCTTTGCGCTGCGCATCGCGTCCGTTCAGGCGCGTGACGAGGGCTGGCTGGCCGAGCATATGCTCATCCTCCGCCTCACCGACCCGGAGGGCAACAAGACCTACATCACCGGTGCGTTCCCGAGCGCCTGCGGCAAGACCAACCTCGCGATGCTGATTCCGACCATCCCGGGCTGGAAGGTCGAGACCGTCGGCGACGACATCGCCTGGATGAAGTACGGCGCGGACGGGCGGCTCTACGCCATCAACCCCGAGTTCGGCTTCTTCGGCGTCGCCCCCGGCACCTCCGACAAATCCAACCCCAACGCCATGCGCAGCATCGAGAAGAACACCATCTTCACGAACGTCGCCCTGACGGACGACGGCGACGTGTGGTGGGAGGGCATCGGCACGGAAGCGCCCGCGCATCTCATCGACTGGAAAGGCAAGGACTGGTCGCCGGATTCGAAAGATCCCGCCGCGCATCCCAACGCCCGCTTCACCGCGCCGGCATCGCAGTGCCCCGTCATCGCGCCGGAGTGGCAGGATCCCGCAGGCGTTCCGATCTCCGCCATCCTGATCGGCGGACGCCGCCCGCGCACCATCCCGCTGGTTCACCAGAGCTTCGACTGGACGCACGGTATCTTCGACGGCTCCATCATGGGCTCCGAGATCACCGCGGCCGCTATCTCCTCCAAGATTGGCCAGGTGCGGCGCGATCCGTTCGCGATGCTCCCGTTCATCGGCTATAACGTGTGCGATTACCTGCAGCACTGGCTCGACGTCGGTGCCAAATCCACGCCGGACAAGCTGCCGAAGATCTTCTACGTCAACTGGTTCCGCAAGGGTGAGGACGGCAAGTTCCTCTGGCCGGGCTTCGGCGACAACAGCCGCGTGCTCAAGTGGATCGTCGAGCGCGTCAGCGGCAAGGTGGACGCGGTCAAGACCGCCATCGGCTATCTGCCCCGCAAGGAAGATCTCTATCTCGAAGGCCTCGACGTCTCTGCCGCGGCCATGGATGAGCTGCTGCACCTCGACAAGGCGGAGTGGCAGGCGGAGGTCGAATCCATCAAGGAGCACTACGCCAACTACGGCCCGAAGATGCCGAAAGCGCTCGTCGAGCAGCTCAAGGCATTGGAAGAGCGCGTCAACGCGATGTAATGTAACAAACAGCTTCCATACAAAAAAAGGCTCTCCGTCAACAGTTGGGGTGAGCAGTAGACTAAGAGAAACAAAAAAGGCCGCAAGGCCTTTTTTGTATGGAAGCCCGCCGGTTGTCCGGCGCACGCAAGTTAGATATACCAGTCCCCGCTGCCCATGTCGAGCGCTTCAAACGGGTCCTTCGGATGAACGCAGGCATACCAGGCGTAGCCCTCCGGCGTCTCGCGCAGCACCCCCGCCGAGACCAGCCGCTTCAGCAGCGCATCGGAAAGCACACCTTTTTGAACCGGCCTGCGGCTGCCGAGCGCGTTGATCTGCGCGATCGCATCCGGGATATCGCGCTGCAGCGCGGGCGAGAGAAAGACCTTCCCCTCCGCCAGGTATGCGTCGTAAGGCCAACGGTTCTTTCGATGCGGCGTCAGCCCGCTTACGCACATCATCGGTCCGTCGCAGGGGGCGACACCGGCGTCCGCCGCCGGCCGGAACACCACGTCGATATTGTAGTAAAAATGGATGTCCGGCCTGCCGTCAAACATCGGAAATGCCGCGCGCGCCGTGCCGTTTCCATCCGTCACAGCCTCGATCTGCCACTCCGCTTCACTCAGCGGGGCCATGCTGAAGCTGCCGTCCGCGTTCCAGACCGGGTGCGCGCGAAACAGCACCGCCTGCCCGGAAACGGGCTTCTCACCCGCCGTCAGCCGCGCGGTAAACGCGTTGATATAGTGCGTCTTTTCCGCATCCATCTCACGCGTGAGCGTGAGCGCGCAGCTCTGCGGCATGCGGCTCTCCACGCGGAAACGATCCACACCGATGACCATGTCCTCCTGCCCGAGCGCCATGTCGCCGCCCTTGTGGCCGAAGTTGAGGATGGTTCCATCCTCCGCCTCCAGAAGAAACGGCTGATACAGGCTCACGGGCAGGCCATCCACCTCGTACCAGTTTTCTCCGAAATCCGCGCTGCAGGAGTAGGGCTTATTGCGCCTGCTGCCGATGATGAGACCATCCTCGCGCATGACGAGACTCTCCGGAACGAAGCCGCCCATCGGGTCGCGCTGCGGATTTGCGGGCGCGCCGCGGCGGATGCCGTAAAACGTGCCGTTGATATAGCTTTCGCCCCTGCGCTCGACAAACTGCCTGCCGACCGGCGTTGCCTGCACATCCCCGGCGATGAAGAGAAGCCGTCCGTCCGCACATTCGCAGACATCGTATTCATGCGCACCGATGCCCGGCAGCACATAGTGCGGGCCGGTAAAATTCACGCCATCCCTGCTCGCAAGAAAGCAGGTCTGAATCTTGTTGACATACGTCTCGCCAGGCAGCATGGTGTTGCGCGTCGTGCGCGCGCGGCCCGGCCCCCAAGGCGTGCCGTAGAGGCAGGTGAGCAGCAGCAGCGTGCCGTCCCGAAGCCTGCGCGCGCGCCACAGGTATGGCGCGCAGCCCTCGAGCAGCACTCCGATCTCGCGCCAGGTGGAGCCGCCATCGCGGCTCTCGCGCACCTTGATGCCGTCGAACCAACCGGTTCTCTGCGCGTTGATGCGCGGCACGTCATACCCGATGATGCGTCCGTCCGGAAAGCCCATGTTGCAAAACGAACCTTCCTCCAGCGGGCAGCAGCCTGTCTGCGTAAAGGTCTTGCCGTTGTCGCAAGACGCCATATACACGCGGAATGAGCGCTCCAGCTCGCTGCCGCACTCGACCGAGCAGTAGGAGACCGGGGCGCCGACCGCCTCGCCCATCTCCAGCAGCGGCGGCTCGTAAAACGGGTCTTTTTCGCGCACGGTCTCTTTGAACGAAAGACCGATCCGCCCGTCGCCATAGGTAAAGCACGTGGTCCACGCCACGAACCCCGGACGCACATCCGGCGTATAGAGGATGCGGCGCTCGGCTTCCCGCGCGGTCAGCCCATGATTGAAATGCTGTTCCATCTGCGTCACTCCTGTTGCATTGATGTCGTTTTTTCCGTCAGCCGATCTCGGCCACGGCCACGCTGCGCTTCTCCCGCTGGGCAATCAGCGCCGCGGTGAGCACGCGGTGGCTCAACCGGGCCTCCTCCGGCTTAAAGCAGGCAAAGGGGCAGGGCAATCCGCGTAGCTCGGAGACAAACGCCGCAAACATCTGTAGCAGCGAATCGGAGAAGCCAAACTCGAAGATGCCGCCCGTGATCACGGGAAACGCCGGCTTGCTGCCGATCACGAGCCTGCTCCACGCCTGCTCCTGCCCGTCGTTTCTGGTGAAATGGATCGCATTCGGGTCGTCCGACGTAAACCTCGCGGAGAGCTTCATACCGTAGATCTCGTACTCCACGGTGTTGGTGCAGCCGGGCGCCATGCGCTTCATCTCAAACGTCAGCGGGAAGTCGTCCCCCGCCTCGTTGACGCCGTCGCAGAGCAGCACCGCGTTGTCCCACGTTTCGCAAGGCACGAGACGGCCCTCCTGATCGGGCCGCATCTTGGCGATGTTGGAAAGGCGCGCGGAGACGTTGACCGGCAGGATGCCGAGCCGGAACGGCAGATGCTGCGTGTGGATGCCGAGGTCGCCCATGCAGCCGTATTCGCCATTTGCCGCGAGGGTGCGCTTCCAGTTGATGGGTTTGCTCAGGTCCATGTCCGAAGAGTGCTTGATGGCAAACTTCGCCTCTATGATCTGGCCGAACGCGCCCGCACGGTACCACTCTACCATCTTCTGCACCGCCGGGTAAAACGGAAACTCGCTCGAGCAGCGCACCAGCACCTCCGGGCGCTCGTCCATCGCGCGCCGGATCTCGCCAAACGCCGACAGATCCAGCCCGAAGGGCTTTTCGCCGATGAGGTGCTTACCCGCGCGGATCACGTCGCCATACACCTTTGCGTGCAGGTGGTGCGGCACCGCGGCGTAGACCGCCTCGATCTCGGGGTTTTGCAGCATCTCGTGGTAATCGCTGTAGAAATACTTCGTGTCCGGGTCGCGGCGGAACCAGTCGAGGTTGCTCTCGTTGGTATCGCACGCGGCGAGGATCACCGGGCGCGGCAGATCCTGCTTGAGGTGCAGCCAGCGCAGGGATGCGCTCGCAAACTCGCGCCCCATCAGCCCGCAGCCGATGACGCCGAAATTGACGGTCTGTTCAGGCATTTGCTTCCTCCTCCATTCCGCTCAGGCAGCGGTCCATCTTCTCCACCAGCGCCAGTGCCATCGCCTCCGTGGTGATGATCGGCAGCTTGGTCAGCGCGGCGGGCGGGCAGTTTGGCTTATAGGTCTGCGCGCTGATATCCACGCCCTCGATGAGCTGCATGCGCTTGCAAAAATCGACCGCGGCGGGTACGTCTCTAAAGTTCAGCGCGCTCATGTGCGCGTCGCCTTCCACGCCGGCGACGAGATCCGCATGCCTGGCCGCCAGAGCGGACACCGCCTCGTGGTAGCGTTTGCCCACGCGCTCGATCTGCGCACCGTTTTCGTCGATAAACGCGATGGTGATCAGGTAGGCGAGGCTCGCGAGCTCCTCCTGCCCGTTGGTGACCAGCGCGCCAAACTGGCTGAGGCTGTCGAACGCGCCGGAGAAGATCATGCGGCTCGCGGCGTAGTTGCCGCCGGGGAACCCCTTCCCGACCGAGACGAAATCCGGCCGGAGGCCATATTGACGAAAGAGGAACAGCCCCTCGTACCACGCGCAGGACTGGATCTCGTCGCAGAGTACGGGCGTGCCCGTCTCGCGGCAAAGGCGGTAGGCTTCCTGCAGAAAGTCCTCGCGCAGGCGGATGCCGCCGTAGTTCATCATGATGATCTCGTGCAGGAACCCCGCGGTCTGATACGGCGGCTCATTCCAGCGGCGCATCGCCGCGGCAAAGCCCTCCGCGTCGTTGATCGGCACACCCTCCACGCGGAAGAGTCCGCTCTCGCCCGCCCGCTTGCCAAAGTCCGGCCAGAGTCCGCGCAGCGTCTGCGCAATCACCGTCGTGCCGTGGTAGCCGGCCGTGATCCCGCCGGCGTTGTCCGCCATGACGAGAAACACGGGGATGCGCCCTTGGCACGGCGCCTTCGAACCGTCTATCGAATAAAAGCGAGCGAGCATCATCTTGATCGCCGCCTCGACCGCGAGCGAACCCGTCTCGAGATTGATCACGCGGTTGAGCACGCCCGGCTCGCGCGAGGCGAGAATCTCCTCCATCTGCGCGCTCTCGGGCGCAACGCCGTTTGCCGCGGCCACGAGGCGCCGCTCGGTCTTTCTCGTGAGGTATCCGCGGGTGTTGTTATGCGTGGCGTTTGGAATGCCGAGCCGCTTTGCGATCTCGATCAGCCGATAGCCCGCAAACGCGTGTCCGAGCGGGATGTGGTAGTGCTCGCTCTTGGCGGCAAAATAGAGCCGCCCGTCCTCGCCGACGCGGTAGCAGCCGTAGCCCGCGAGCGGCGACTGCGCGTTGTGCTGCGCCGCGCGGTAGGCGTCGCTCGGCGCGCCGCTCTCTGCGCTGTCCAGCGCAGGCGCGATCTGTTCGCCCGTGCGCGCGATCAGCGCCTCCTGCCGCGCAAAGAATGCCTGCGGGCAGAACGAAACCTGCTCGTGCGCCAGCAGGCGCAGCGCGGCCTCGCTCTCGCCCGTCAGCGCTGCGCTCGCCGCGCAAACGTGCTGAATATATGCCTCGCCGGCCAAATCCGCCAGAGAACGTGAAAAATCCTGAAACATGGCTTATACCTCCGTGTACTCGATGCCAAGCAGCTGCGCAAGCAAGCGGATGCGCGCGCGGTGCTCGCCGTAGACCACCGTCTCGTGGTGTGTGCCGCCCGCCTCCAGCCAACGCTGCGCCAGCGTCGCCGCGCCGGAATCCGGCGCAAAGAAGATGTATGGCATATCGATCTTGCGCAGCTCGGGCTGCTGCGGCAGCGCGCCGTGCGCGCAGACCAGCCGGAAGCGTTCGCCGCCCAGATGCACGATGCTGACCAGGCTCGCGCGGCCCGCATCCGGCGCGAAGATAGGCGTCGGCGGGTTGCTCAAGCCGCCTTCGTTGAACACGCGATCCATCAAAAACGGCTTTCTATCCTTGCGGCAGGTCTTCCAGTTGCCCTCGCCCGCGTGGCAGAGCAGGATGGCGTCGCGTTTGAGGTCCATCATATACATCTCAGAAAAGTTTGCAATGCCGCAGAGCGTGTGTAGGCTCGCGACCATCGCGGCGCAGCTCGCGTCCCCCTCGGCGGCATAGCCGTATCCCTCGGCCAGCAGGTTGCTTGCCGCCAGCAGCGGCAGCTGCGTATAACGCCCATCCGCGCCAAACTCCTCAAAGTGCGCGGTGTAGCCCGCGTAACCGTTCTCCTCGACATACCGCTTCAGCCCGAGGTAGAGCCGAACCGCATAAGCATGCCGCTCCGGCGGCATCTTGGGATCCACGTCGAATAGCTTTCGCTCCAGCGCAACGCGCGTTTCGATCTCAGCCTGCGAAACCTGCCCGACAAACTTCGTCACCGTGCCGATGGAGTCGTAGATGAACTCCGGCCCGAGCTTTCGAAAAAAGGCCATATCGTCCGTCACCACGTCGCCCATGCCGGCAAGCTTGCCGATGATGCCGATGCGCATCGTCCGCATGCGGCGAACGGTCTTGGCCGCCGCGCCAAAGTCTGCCACAAACGCAGCCAGCTTGCCGTCGAAACGGCTGCCCGCGTAATAGGCGCAGGGAATCCCCGCGCGCAGCAGGGCGTTTGCGTTGTCCTGCGAGCCGTGGATGCCCTGGTTGACAGTCAGCTCCAGCTCCTCAAAGTCGTCGCCCACCGTCTCATCCGGCTGGATAAGCGCGAGCGCGAGCGGCAGGCGGTTTTCCTGCATGGCGCGCACGAGATACTGCCCCTGCGAATAGCTGCAGAGGAGGATCAGTATGCCGTCCAGCCCTTCGCGGTTATACTGCGCACTCATGCGCTCGATATCCCCGCGGTTGAGCGCCAGCGCATCAAAGCGAAACTCCGCCGCGCAGGCCAGCCCGCCCAGCACCTCGCGCACATACGCGGTCTGCCGAGCGGTGATGCCCGGAAAGATCGGCTCATACGCCTCCAGCATCAGCGCCAACACGCCGATGCGCGGTAACTGCTGCTCCATCATAAAATCTCCTCCTTGTCGTAAACGCTCCTGAGCGCCTCAAACAGCGCCCGAAACCTGCGGTAGCCTTTTTCATACGCCGCAGCGGTCTCCCCATTTGGCCGGTACGCCGTCCGCTCCCGCGCAAGCGCCGCGGGATACACCCCGTGCGCAACCACGCCAGCACCCCAGGCAGCGAGCAGTGCAGCCCCCGCTGAGGCCGCCTCCGTCACCGCGGGCACGATGAGCGCGCGCCCCGTGATATCCGCGCGCATCTGCGTCCACAGCGCGCTCTTGGCTCCGCCGCCGATGGCGCAGACGGCATCCGCCGCACATCCCTGCTGCGACAGCAGCTCCAGAAACAGCCGCAGCTCATATCCCGCGGATTCGAGAATCGCGCGTGCAAACTCCGCGCGCGTACTGGCAAGTCCCGCGCCGAAAAACCCGGCGCGCGCCCCCGGAATCGGCTCGGGATTGACGCAGCCGCACAGGTAAGGTAAAAACGTGACGCCGCCCGCGCCGGGCGCCGCCGACTCCGCCAGCCGGTCGAGCGCTGCATAATCCTCGCCGCGCGCGCCGAACTCACGCAAAAACCACGTCAGCGCCATGCCACCGGTGTTGCCGATCGGCAGGCAGACAAACTGCCCCTCCAGCGCATGGCGATAGATCGTCACCCGCCGGGTCAAAGCAAACACCGGACTTGCCGTCGCGGCCGCGGCCACGTGCGCGGTGCCGAGCGTCTCGCAGGCGACGCCGGGCCGCGCACTCAGCGCAAGCACCGCCGCGGTCTGATCCATCGCGCCGGTGAACACCTCCGTCCCCGCGCGAAGGCCAAGATACCGCGCGGCATGCGCGGTCAGCTTCCCTGCCGGCGCGCCGCAGGGCAAGATCCCCGGCAGCAGGTCGCGCGAAATACCGGCGGCTTCCAGCGCCTCCGGCCAATAGTCACCCGTTCGCACATCGAGCCACCCCGTGCTCGTGGCGAGGCTCGCATGCGTTGCGCCCTCGCCCGTGAGGAACAGGCGGATGTAATCCTCCAGCAGCAGCAGCCGATGCGTCCGCTCCATCAGCTCCGGCTCATTCTCCCGCAGCCACAGCGCCTTGCTCAGCGGCAGCGCGCCGTTGACCTCGGGGAGACCCGTGGTCTCGTAGAACACATCCCGATCCAGCACGCGTGAAATCCGCGCCGCTTCCGCCTCCGCCCGCGCATCCAGCCAAACGACGGCGCGGCTGAGCGGCTCGCCCGCGGCTCCGACCGGGATGAGCGTCTCCCCCTGCGTCGTGATGCCGATGGCGGCGAGCCTGCGCGGCATGCCGAGGGAGGCAACGCACTCCTTCATGGCTCCGAGATAGTCCCCCGGCTCCATCTCGACGCGTCCTTGCTCCGTGCGCGCCTGATAGGCGACCGAAGCCAGGGCGATCAGCTCCAGCTCCGGCGTAAACAGCGCGGCTTTGAGCGCGCTCGTGCCCACGTCGAAGGTGAGGATGCCGCCCTCGGTTCCCGGCAGGTAGATGGTACGCTGTGCCTGCATCATATGGTCATGCTCCGTTTCTCCGGCGGCGCCGGGATGGAAAGCGCCGCGCGCTAGATCCGCACCGGCTCCAGCCGCCCACTCTCAGCGCTGCGTTTTGCCGCAAGGCAGGTCGCCGCGCTGTTGAGCCCCGCGCGCAGGTCGGACTCCGGCTTTTTGCCGTCCATCAGGCCCATAAACTCCAGCGCGAGCGCCTCGTCCCCGCCAAAGTGGGAATGCGCACCGCTCTGGAAGACATGCTTTACCGTCTGCGGGGTATCGTAGCGATCCTCGCGGATCTCACCCGTGTAGAAGTCGAACTCCACGCTGGCGTCGGTGCCGATGAGCCGGCAGCCGCGCCTTGCCGCGCCTTTCTTGGCCACAAAATTCTGGCTGTAGGATATGATCGCACCGCCGGGCAACGTGAAGATGGCGCTCGCCCCGTCCTCGTTGCCCGTGTCCACCGCAAAGCAGCAGGCGTCGCCCGTTACCTCTTCTTTCAGGATGTTCTTCACGACATAGCTCGACTCACGGCAGGTGCGGTACTCCGCACAGTCCGGACAGTGCAGCCCCGCCGGCTTGTCTCCTTTATAATACAGCTTCGCCGTGCGCGCAAACGTGTCCACCGGCGTCTCCCCCGTCAGGAAGGCGATATAGTCCACATCGTGCGTGGCCTTTTGCAAAAACAATCCCCCCGTCTCCTTCGGATCGCGATACCAGCTATGGTAATAGACGCTGCCGTAGGGCACGTTGTTGACCGCCTGCACCATGGTGAGCCTGCCGATCAGGCCGCCTTCGAGGATGCGCCTCATCTCCCGCACGAGCGGGGAGACGCGCAGCGGAAACGACACGACCGCGCAGTCGGTCTTCCCCTCCGCCGCGGTGCGCAAGCGCATATACTGCGCCTCGTCGATGCAGACCGGCTTTTCGAGATAGAGCGGTATGCCGCTGCCCAGCACCAGCGCGGCATAGTCCGCGTGAAGCGAACAGCGCGTTCCGATGAATACCCCATCCAGCCCGCCCTGCCGCAGGAGCGCTTCGGCGCTGTCGATATAGCGGGTGTTTGCAAAGCGCGGGTCGTCCGCCGTCTCGGCGCGTATCTGCTCCGCGCGCGGATCGCAGACGGCGCAGACGGTGATGTCCGCCTCGATCGCCGTGAACGCTTTCATCATCGTGCGCGAGCGGAGACCGTATCCGATAAAGCCGATCTTCTTTGCCATGTTGTCGCTTATGCCCTCTCTCCGCGCCCGACGGGGCGCCTTTGCGAATCGTTTCTGTACATCTTTTGACCGTTAATATTAGTTTTTATTAGCTGCTAATACCACTCTTATTCTAGCACAAATTATGAATTAGTTAACCACTATTTTTAAAGTATTATTGACTTGGAAGATTTTATTTAGTATGATGCCTGTAGAAACAAGGCGAAAAAATGGCGCTGTAACGGACTGCCATGCGCCCTGTTGCAGATCGAGCCGGGTCGTCCCGCCGGCGGAACAATGACGTTCAAAGCAAAATGCGTATGCTAATATTAACTAATATTTAAAACAGGGGGGCTACCGATGAGCCAAGCCAGCTCGCCCGCAAAAGCGAAAGGAAAACGAAGCGCAACTACGCGCCGCCCGGCTGCAGATGCGCCGTTTTTTACCCGTGTCTACCGCTATATTAAGAAAAACTGGTTTCTTTATATGCTGGTGTTGCCGGGCCTTTGCTTCTTGCTGGTATTCGAATACGCGCCGATGTACGGCATCACACTCGCATTTAAAGACTACTCTCCCCGCCTCGGCGTGCTCGGCAGCCCGTGGGTAGGGCTCGACCACTTCAGAGAGATGATTGCGGATCCAAACTTCGTGCGCGCCTTCAAGAACACGCTCATCATCAACATCTACAACCTCGTATTTGGTTTTACCTTTGCGGTGTTCCTCGCGCTGATGATCAACGAGATGCGTCTCAAGCGCGTTAAGAGCGTTGTACAGACCGCGGTCTATCTGCCCTACTTCCTCTCCTGGGTCATCTTCGCCGGACTCGTGCAGGTGTTCTTGGAGTATCCCTCCTCTGCGGATCTCGGCGGCGTAGTCAATCAGGTCATCACGAAGCTTGGCGGCAAACCGATCGATTTTCTCAAACGGCCGGAGCTGTTTCGCGGCATCCTGGTGATCTCCAACATCATCAAGACCTCCGGCTACTCCACCATCGTCTACCTCGCCGCGCTGGCCGGCATCAGTCCAACCCTCTATGAAAGCGCGGCCATCGACGGCGCAAACCGCAAGGACATGCTGCTGCATATCACCATACCACGCATCATGCCGTCCATCGCCATCATGCTCATCCTGCAGCTGGCGAGTCTGTTCGTCTCCAATTTCGACCAGGTTTATAACCTCTACAACAATTACGTGCTCTCCACGGGCGACGTCCTCTCTACCTATATTTACCGCATCAGCCTCGGCGGGAGCGGTACCAATTTTGAACTCTCCACCGCGACCAACTTCCTGCTCAACGCCATGGGGCTGATCGTGGTGCTCATTGCAAACAAATTCGTCAGCAAGCTCGACGTACAGGGCATCCTGTAAGAAAGGAGGCGCATCATGAGCCGCTATCGGCAAAAGCCCGTCGGATACCACAGGACCATGCTCGGCAGGTTCGGTTTCAACTTCTATGACGTCTTCGTGTACGCCTTCTGCATCCTCTTTGCGCTGCTGTGCATCTACCCCATGTGGTACGTGCTCATCAGCTCCATCACGCCCTATGAAGAATATGTCAAGGGCGGGCTGATGCTGCTGCCCACCGGCGGCATTGATCTGCAGTACTACAAGGCGATCTTCAACACGAAAGCCTTCACAAACAGCATGTGGATCTCAGTCGCCAAGACCGTGCTCGCGACCACGCTGAGCATGCTGATCACCTCCACGATGGCATATGCCTGCAGCAAGAGCCATGTACGCGGCATGAAGCTCATCAACGCGCTCGTGGTGTTCGTGCTCTTCTTTACCGGCGGCCTGATCCCGCAGTACATGCTCTACAAGAGCCTCGGGCTGCTGCGCACGTTCTGGGTCATGGTTCTGCCGAGCGGGCTCAACATCGTCTACTTCGTGATCATGCGCAACTATTTTTCTTATTCCGTTCCAAAGGAGTTGGAGGAGGCCGCTCTGATCGACGGCTGCACGGAAGTCGGCGTCTTCTTCCGCGTCATCATACCGATTTCTCGCTCCATGCTTGCAGCGGTTGCGCTGTTTATCGCGGTCATCAACTGGAACGACTACTACAGCTACATGATGTTCATCTCCAACAAGACCAACCTGCAGCCGTTTGTTTGGATTCTGCGGCGCATGCTGGTCGACCAGTCGATGATGAACCAGGTGCGAAACGGCGCCGTCTCCATCGGCCTGACGCTGCCGCCGCCCATGGCGCTGCGGATGGCGACCATCATCTGCGCCATGCTGCCGATCATGGTCGTATACCCCTTCCTGCAGCCGTATTTCACCAGCGGGATCACGCTCGGCGCAATCAAGGAATAGCGCCCGTCGTGCGGCGCGCCGCGCTTTGAATCCCCGGGACACGACCGTGCCCGCAGGCAATTCGATCAAAGCCTGCGCCTGGCGCAAATCCACCGCCTGTGCGCTGCGGCGCGCGGGCCCTAAACCGACATTCTCGCCGTATGGCGACGATGAAAAAAACAGGAGGAAAATAGAAAATGAAGAAGTTCTTGGCACTGCTTCTGGCGGCGGCTCTGGCCTTCACCGCGCTGGCCTGCAACGCCGCGCCCGCGGCGGACACCGCAACGCAGACCGACGCGGCCGCGACCGACACCACAGCGGCAACCGAACCCACCGCCGAAACCAACGCAGATCGCGACAACGTAAACATTCGCTTTGCGCAATTCGGCAACAGCATCGACGATGTCGACGGGATGGCGAACGACCCGATCAAGCAGTCGATCGAAAGCGCCGTCAACGTGACGCTCGAGTATGATACCGGCACGGATGGATTCGACGATCGCATGCAGACCGAGCTCTACACGGGCGGCGCGCCGGATCTCTTCCCCACCTGGGGCGAGACCGACAAGATCTCCAAGTGGGTCAGCGAAGACCTCGTGTACAACCTCTCCGAGATCGTCAACGCTTCCCCCGACCGTTACCCGACGCTGTATAAGATCATGAACAGCGACGAGTACAAGATGTACAACAAGCTCTACACCGGCGACGAAAACGCAGCCTACGCCATCTACGCGATCGCAGCGTTTGCGGATCCTTCCTATGCAGGCATCTCCGTCTACAACCAGTCGATTCTCGATGCGGTCAACAACGGCACAGTGCCGCAGACCGTGGATGAGTTCCTGGCGTATGCTTCCGCCGCGGGCGAAAACGGCTACGTCGGCTGGTGGCCGCGCAACGACAAGCTGACCAACTGGAACGAGATCGACAAGACCATCGCGGCGCCGCAGGGCACCTCGATCCTCGCGCCGAGCGGCGACGTATGGACCGGCTTCATCCCCTCCGGCGAACTCGGCACCGATAGCGAGCTCTGGACGCTTGCGACCACGAGCGACGCCTCCAAGGAAGTTGTCAAGCAGCTCGCCGCGCTCTATACAACCGGCGGTCTCGACAGCGGCATCGGCGTCAAGAGCGACTTTGACGATGCATATGCGGACTTCGGCCTCGGCAAGATCGGCGCCATGAACTTCGGCTTCGGCTATCCCGGCCAGTTCCGCGACTTCTACAAGGAAGGCTGGCTTGCCGCCAATGCCGACGCACAGCCCAGCGACCTTACGCTCGGCGTCGCCCTCACGGACGATGGCAACTACGGCCACACCTACACCACCGGCACCTGGGTTGGCGCGCACTACTTCATCCCGACCTCCTGCGCGTACCCCGAGCGCGTGCTCGACCTCGTGGAATACCTCGCCAGCGAAGCGGGCCAGGATCTGCTGCACAACACGCAGAGCTATGTCTACCGCGCCGATCAGGGCGTAGACTTCTGGAATGCCGCCACCGCGCCGTACGGCTACGGCGACGGACGCTGCAAGTACGTGTGGTTCAGCTACCTCTTCAGCGGCACGGAGTATGAAGTGGACTTCACCAACAACGATTGGTGGACCGCCGTCTCCAGCCCGATCGACAACAGCAACAACTGGGCAACCGATCTGGACAAGGAGCTTGTCGACTACGCCAAGGGTGTGCTTTCGGGCTACACCGATCAGGTCGTCGTCCAGCTGCCGGCTTACTACGGCCTCATCGTGCTGCCCTCCGAGGCCGCCGATATCCGCACGAAGCTGTCCGAGATCACCAACCAGTATCTGACCCAGATGCTCGGCGGCCAGCTCGATATCGAGACCGGCTGGGCGGAGTACGTCGCCGCCTATGAAGCGGCCGGCGCTTCCCAGTTGGAGACCATGGTCAATGAAGCGATTGCAACCGCCCGCGCGGCGCAGTAACCTTTCTGCGGCCAAAGCGGCTTAACGCAAAACTCACACTCACACGAAGAGCCTCCGCTCCGAAACCGGGGCGGGGGCTTTCCCCTTGCGGGGGGACGCTGCACGGATCTTCGCTGCTTGCACGCCGCCGCGGCGCGCGCTCCGGCACGACGAAGCGCATGCCAAAACAGAAAAAACAGTGCTATAATCGACTTGATCCAATCAGGCCCCGCATCGATGCGAAAGGAAGCGATTTACGATGGACTATGGCGTTACCATTACAGGCGGCGTTTCCCCCTGGCAGATCTTTCAGCAGGATGCGCACGGCGCGGCGCGCATCGAGGTGCGCGGCTGCTGCCGGCGCATACACCTGAGTTCGGAACTTCCGCTGCGGTTTGAAGCCGTCGACAGCGGCAAGATCACCGTCAAAGCGCGCGTCGCGCTGGAATCCAGCGGCGAAAGCATCGTTCCCTGGACGCTTTGCCAGGTCGAAAACGACGAAACCTGGGAGGTCGTCTTTGCGCGCGTACCGGCCGGCGGCCCCTACCGTATCGAGACCTATATGGAGTACGAAGGCTGGGACGGGCTCTCCTGTACGCGCGGCGACATGGTGCACCACGTCGGCGTAGGCGACGTATTCGTCATCGCCGGGCAGAGCAATGCCGCTGGCCGCGCGAAGGACCCGATTGAGGACGCGCCGGAAATCGGCGTGCACTTGCTGCGCGATAGCGGCAAGTGGGACCTTGCGTCGCATCCGCTCGGAGAGACGACAGGCTCCATCCACCTCGGCCATTTTGAAAATCACAATCCCGGGCATACGCCCTGGCTGCACTTTGCCAAGATCCTCAAGCGCACGCTCGGCTACCCCATCGGGCTCGTAATGTGCGCATATGGCGGCTCTCCGCTGCGCTGGTGGAACCTCGCCGAAAACGGCGCGCTCACGCGGAATATGCTCGAAATGCTGGCGGACTACGATCTGCACCCCAAGGCCATGCTCTGGTATCAGGGCGAAGCAGAGGGCTTTGAAAACAGCGCGGAGACCTATTTGGAGCGCTTTTCCGCGTTTCTCGACTCCGTTCGCACCGCGCTCGAGCAGCCGGAGCTGCCGGTGATCACCTTCCAGCTCAACCGCCAGTTCTGCGAATGCGACCTCGCGCTCGATCGCCAGTGGGGTATCGTGCGGCAGGCGCAGCGGGACGCGATGTACCGGCTCAAAAACGTCTGGACGCTCGCCACGCAAGACGTCGCCATGTTCGACTTTATCCACAACGGCGCAAGCGGCAACCTTACGCTCGGCGAACGCGCCGCCAAGTGCGCGCTGGCAAACCTCTATGGCAGGCCGCGCGACTGGAAAGCGCCGGAAGTGACAAAAGCCGTGCTGCGCGCGCCGGATACGCTGGAGCTGCACTTCGACAGGATTCAAAACTGGATCAACCCGTTTGATCCGCCCGCATCGCTGCTGCCCTTTGAGGCGGAGGACGCGGAAGGCTTTGCAAAGCCCGTTTCCTACGAGACACACACCGACACACTCGTGCTCACGTTTTCACGGCCGCTGCGCGAGGGCGCCGTGCTGCACGGCAGCTGGCGCAGCAACCCCGGCCAGGTCGTCCCATGGGACTGCATGCGCTTTCCCATGCTCGCGTTTTACGGCTTGCCCGTTACCAAGGAATAACACAAACACTCAACCGATCAGGAGGACTTCATGCCCGACGCGTTTCGCTACTGCTTCCGCTTTTGCTGCGACCCGGGATTCAACGACGCGATCGAGCTGCCCAAGCTGCTCGCTTTCTGCGAGGAAGCGCGCGTGGACGACGTGATGGTGTTCGTCAACGTCGAGGAGCTCAATACCGGACATATGAACGAGGCCGAGCAGGACGTATGGCTCGATCTGCTGCGGCACATCGGGTCTTTGCTGCGCGCGCGCGGCATCACGCTCTCGGTCAACCACTGGCACTCGCTCATGCATGCCGACCTCGGCAAGCACTTTCGCGCGGATCAGCCGTTTCGCGGCATGGTCGATCCGCTCGGCAACACATCCGCCCTCTGCGTCTGCCCGCTGGACGAGCACTGGCGCACCTATATCGCGCGCATTTATGCAAGATATACCGCACTCTCGCCCGACACGGTCTGGGTGGAGGACGACTTTCGCTACCACAACCACGCTCCGCTCGACTGGGGCGGCTGCTTTTGCGAGGAGCACATGCGCCTCTTTTCCGCGCGCGCAGGCAAAGAGCTTACACGCGAAGCGTTCGTGGAAGGGCTGCTTTCCCCCGGCGACCCTTCGCCCTGCCGCAGGATCTGGCTCGACGTTTGCCGGGAAGGGCTGGAGGGCGCGGCGCGCGCCATCGAGCAGGCCGTGCATCACGTCGACCCCGCCGTCAAGATCGGTCTGATGAGCAGCGTTCCCTATGTGCACGCCGCGGAGGGACGCCGTTGGGAGTCGCTGCTTGCCGCGCTTTGCGGCGAACACAACCCGCCGGTGCTGCGCATCCATCTGCCCGCGTATCAGGAACGCATCCCTTCCCAATACCTTCAGGCGTTCCACATGGTGAGCATGGTCAACCGCGCGCTGGTTCCACAGGATGCGCTCGTGTATCCCGAACTGGAAAACTATCCCTATTCGCGCTTTTCCAAGAGCCGGACCTTCACGCGCTTTCAACTGCTCAGTTCGCTCGCGCTAAACCTTTCCGGCATGACGATAGACCTCTTTGACCTCAACGGACGCGGCATCATCCCCGAAGACGGCTATCAGCAGATGCTCCGCGAGGTCAAGCCCGTGCTCAACGCGCTGAATGCAGGCGGCGCGTTTGCCAAGCGCCGGATGGGCGTCTGCGTGCTTGTTTGTGAAGATGCGAGCGCCGCGCTGCAAACAAAAAAAGGCGCTTCCATGGAGGAGCTCTACCCGCAAGAGGTGTTCTGGGCCGGGCTGCTGCCCGCCATGGGCGTGCCGATATACATCGGCGTTTCGCCCGAGGACGCGCGGGGCGTCTGCGCGGTATCCGGGCAGTATTTCCGCAATCTTACGCGCGCGCAGATCGAGCGGCTCTTTGCCGAAAACTTCATGCTGCTCAACGGCGACGCGCTCGATACGCTCTGCTCGCTGGGGCTCGGCGCACTCGCCGGCGTGGAAAGCGCCGTCTGGATGGAGCAGAACAGCGGCGCGTATACCTACGAGCAGGTCACAAACGGCAGGCTATACACCGGCGTGCCCAACGCGCGCGCCAGCTGCGTCATCTCCGGCGCGGACGCACTGGACGTATCCTATCTGCCGGGCGCCGGTGCCGCGGAGTATTCCGCGCTGTTCGACAGCTTCCGGCTGCGGAGGGCGGTCTGCGAGGCCGTAGTCGAAAACCGCGTGCTGGTCTACCCCTTCGGGCGCTTCGGCGGACCGCAGGAGATCCCGCCGATGCTGCTTTCGGACGTGCGGCAGGAGATCCTGCAGGATGTGCTGGCCGAGAGCGGGCGCATGGCGACGCCGATGGTCGAGGGCAACCCGTATCTCACCCCGTATGTGTTTGCGGACAACGAGGCGGCACATCTGTATCTCGTCAACGGCGCGCTGGATGCCGCAGACAGCGTCTCCCTCCGCTTCCCCGGCGCGCGCGGCGCCTACGCGCTGAGCATTTTGCCCAGCCGCGGCGAACCGTGCGCCTGCACGCTCGACGCAGAGGACGGCAGATGCGTGCTTCCGCTCACGATAGAGCCGATGGAGAGTGCGCTAATCACACTGCGGCTGATCGAGCAATAAGCGAATCACAAGAGCAAAGGAGTCATTATGCAGGCAAAGATCATCGATCGAAAATGGGTCGTCGCGTGGTTCGACGAGCGGCAGTGTTATCACATGCCGAGCCTCACCATGGCGGACAATGGGAATCTGCTCGCAGTCTGGAACGGCGGCTTTTTACAGTGGAACGGCGACCCGATGGGGCGCGACGCGAAGGACTGGGTCTCCGTGCTGGAGCCCGGCGCAGCCGCGTGGTCGAATCCCGACGCGGTCGGCTGCGATATCCGCTACTGCTGCCACGACCCGATCTGGATCAAGAACCGGAAGGGTGAAATCACGCTGCTGTTTGCAAAGTTTCTGGATACCGAGGTGAACTTCACCACCTGGTGCAACGGCCGGGACGAGCTCTGGATGCGCAAGACGCAGGACGGCGGGCGCACCTGGCTGCCCGCACACCCCGCAAGCATCACCTCCGGCCACGCGAGCAACGACAGCGTGCTGCTGCCGGACGGAACGATCGTTTTCGCCTGCACAAGCAGCGAACTGCCGGATAAATACTTCGGCGCGATCCGCATCTACATCAGCCATGACGACGGCGAGACCTTCGAGCAGGGGCCGATTCTCTATGCGGACGACGGAAACCTCATCCGCGAACCGGCGCTGTGCCTGCGGCCAAACGGCGTGATCCGCCTCTTTTCGCGCACCTGCCCGGGCAACACCGGCTGGGGCTCGGCGGGAAACCGCAGCCTCCCCTCCTATACCTGCGAAAGCCGCGACGGCGGGCGCACCTGGTCGAAACCCGTGCCGAGCGGCATCCTCAACAACGAATCCAAGATCGACGTGATCAGTTGGGACGACGAGACTATTCTCATGGCGTATAACGACACGCCGGAGACAGACTGGCACGAGCGCAGCCCGCTGACGCTCGCCATGAGCCGCGACGAGGGAACCACCTGGCAAAACATCCTGGAGCTGGCGCCCGCGCCGGGCAACAAATGCCAACCCGCCATGTGCAGGGATAAACAAGGTCGCCTCAACGTGGTATACATGCACCGCCACACGGCCATCGAACATCTCGTGGTCGAGATCGCGAAATAAGCCGGCCGAAGCAGCATAACGCCCCGCGGAACCGAAGGTTCCGCGGGGCGTTATTCGCACGGCTTGGCTAAAGCGTATCGACCGCGACCTTGGCGATGAACTTTCGCACCTTGCAGGGCTTATCCCAGAGCTGCGCCGCCAGGTGCCCGTCCTGCGGAAAGAAGATGAGAAACTGTCCCGCCGAAAAACGCACCTGCGCCGCATCCGCGTCGATCTCGGCCAGCGCGCACTCCCGGTCGGTATCGTAGGGCATGGTCACCCGCGTCACCCCGGAAAACGGCTTGTAGAAGAACCGCTCCTCGCCCTCTACAACATACATCACGTCGATATACTTTTTATGTGCCTCCAACTGCCCCTGCGGCTTCTGCACGGTCGTATAGTTTACGCCGTTGACGAAGATGCGGGCCCCGTCCAGCTCCGTGCGCGCGGGCAGGTCCGCCCCGTCGTCCGCATACGCCGCAAAAAAGCGCAGCGCCGTTTCAATGCCTTTGCCGAGCGCGGCATATTGCGCCGCATGCCCGATTCCGTCGATCACCATCGAAAAAACCTTCTTTCCACCCCGCCTCAGCGGATCGATTTTGCAAACTCGCTCGGCGAAACGCCAAATTTCGTCTTGAACTGCCGCGAAAACTGCTGCACACTGGAATAGTTCAGGTGCGCCGCGATCTCGGAGACGTTCATCTCCCCCGCGCGGATGAGCAGCTTGCTCTCCTCCAGCTTGACGCGGCGGATATACTCGGCCGGCGTGATAGCCAGCCGCTCCTGAAACAGCGCGGTCAGCCGGGACGCGCTGACATTGCAGCGCTTTGCCACAAATGGCACGGAGAGCTTCTGGGTGATGTGCGCGGAGATAAAGCGCAGCGCAGCGTTGACCATCGCATTCTCGTTGTGCAGCGAAGCGGGCGTCTTGAGCCGCGGCTCCGCCCTCTCGCTGCTCTGCAAAACGGAGAGCAGCAGCATCTGCAGCGAGCAAAGGATGATATCTCCACTGTAGGGGCCGTTTTTCTCCCGCTCCTCAAGCATGCGCCGCAATAGCGCGGCAGCCTCTGCGCCAAGCGGGATCCTGCGGTTGAAGAGGCGGTCCGGCACGTCGCCCGCAAGATCAAACGACACCGTGATGAACCGCGGCTCCACGTCTACGTCGGCATACTGCATATGCCACAGCCCCGGGCCATAGATCATCATCTCTCCCTGCGTAAGCAGCGTATCCGTTCCGTTGACGACGTTATGCAGCGCGCCTTGGTCTACATAGACGAGCTCGGGCATGTCGTGCGCCTCGCCCTTAAAGAGAAATCCCCGCTCCTTTTCCTGGTAGAAAAGCGTGTAGATGGCACACACGTCCAGCCTGTTTTTGATGTGCAGCTGCAGCGAGGCGGCCTCGAGCAGGCGGAGCTTCCCCCATGTGCCGTCTTGGTGGATGGCACGGCGAACGCTGCCTCCGCCGCGCGGGACGATGGCAAAGCACACCCCCGCGCGCAGACGCACGGGTTTATCGAGATAGAAATACTCCAGCGCCTCACCCTCGCGCGAGACCGCAAGCGCGGCCGTTCCGCGCTCGATCTCGAGGTAGGTCGGCGCGCCTTCAGCGCGGTAGACCCAAACCTCCTCCGCCGTGAAAGGTACGCTCTCAACCGTCCACTCCGGCGCTTGCGGAAAGCCGCGCACATGCTCCGCCTCCGGCAAGATCTCGCCGAATGCCGCAAAGGTGAACTGATTTAGGTTTTGGATCATCCTGCCGCCTCCCGCCTGCCTGCGCGCATCGTTGGTGACGGTATCATTATACCCCAAGGCGCGTCCGCGCGCCAAGCTTCAGACGCCGGAAATCACGCCTGCGCGCCGCCTGCGGCACAGGCAAGAACGATCTCCTTGAGCCGCGGCATATGGCGGCGGATATCGGCCGCCAGCGTAAACTGCGTGCGGCAGCGGATGAGGTTGTGATCCGGCCGGTGGATCTTGAAATACGTGTCACCCGACAGATAGTCCGTCAAGAAGCGCACGCCGCATTCCTGCGTCATGGTGAACGCGCCGAGCGGCAGCGTCTCGATCTCCAGCGCGCCGAGGTCTTTACAGGCGGCGAGAAAGCCGCGCGTATAGATCGCAAACAGATTCACATCCAGCCACATGCGGCTGATGTCCTCCTCGTCCTCCGCCGCGCTCGCCGCGCCGAAGCGGATGGAGTCGCCGAAGTCGTAGGCGGCAAGCCCCGGCATAACGGTATCCAGATCGATCACGCAGAGCGCTTTTCCCGTCGCTTCATCCATGAGCACGTTGTTGATCTTCGTATCATTATGCGTTACGCGCGTCGGCAGCGCGCCGCTTTCGCGCAGCGCATGCAGCTCCCCCGCCTCCTTCGCAAGCGAGCGCGCAAACGCGATCTCCTCGGCGGCATCCTTGACACGGCCCGCGCGATCCTCCGCGATCGCCTGCTCAAGCTTGCGGTAGCGATCCGGCGTGTTGTGAAAGTTGGGTATGGTCTCAAACAGCGTCTGCGCGGGAAACTGCGCCATCATCCGCTGAAAGTTGCCAAAAGCATAGCCGCACTCGTAGAAATCCTGCGCGCGCTCGATCTTCTGCAGGCACACGCTGCCCGTCACAAAATCGTATACGCGCCAGCAGCCGTTCTGCGCATCCCTTGCATACGGCGCGCCGTCGTTGGTACGCACAAGGTGCATCGCTTCGCGCGGATCCCTGGCGCGTTCGCCCAGAAACGCGGTGACCGCCGCGATGTTGTGCATCAGGCCGTCCACATCCGGAAATACGCGTGTATTGATCCGCTGCAGGATGTATTGCCGCCCCGTATCCGTCTCCACGCGATAGGTGTCGTTGATGTGCCCGCTGCCATACGGCTCGCAGACGGTTGCGTTCCCCTCGATCGGAAAGCTCTTCAAAATCTCCTGCATCGTCTTCTCCTGTCCTCTATGCGCCGCAGCACACTCTTCATCTCTATGCTAAACGCAGCGCATCCGCGCCGCAATATGCCGCCCGGAACGCAGGAATTTCTATCAAATAAGCAAGCGGAAATGATAACTTCGCGCCGCTTTGTGCGCGCAACTATCCCCAAACAACGCCCGTTTTCGCATTTTCTACAACTCCCGCTTGACAAGCGTCGCCGGAGTGCGTATTCTAGTATTGCATTTGATTAATTCGTCTAATCAATTTGTCCTCACCCTTATTCATCCCACCCGCATCTCTCACCCGCATCCAGATCCATTCTTATGAGCTGAAAGGCGGTTCTTTGCCATGTCCAACAAAAAATATACGCTCGGATCCAAGTTCGGCTATGCCGCGGCGGACGTTCTCGGCGGCGGCGCGTTCGCACTGACATCGCTGCTCTTTCTCAACTTTCTCGTCACGATCGAGGGCATACCGGCGGCGCTCGCCGGCGTGATCGTCATGGCCGGCAAGTTTTGGGATGCCATCGTTGACCCCACGCTGGGGATGATCACCGACCGGACGCGCTCGCGCTTTGGGCGGCGGCGGATCTTCCTGCTCATCGGGGTCGTTCCGGTGTTTATTACGTTCACCGCGCTGTGGTACAGCTTCGGCATCCAGAGCGTTTCGCTGAAATTTGTCTACTACATCGTCATGTACCTGCTGTTTTCGACCTCTTTTTCCATTATTCAGGTACCCTACAACGCGCTGCTGCCGGATATGGTGGACGATTACGAGGCGCGCGCAGGCTACAGCAGCATCCGCATCCTCGTCTCCAACATCGCCGCGACGATCTCCGTGACCGTGCCGCCGATGATCCTTGGCGGCGAGGCGACCCGCACGCCGGAGCGCTATCTGCTCATGAGCGGCATCTTCGCGCTCTTCTTCGCGCTGCCGATTCTGATCACGTTTTTCACCACCTGGGAAAACCCCGACTACGCCGAGAGCGAAGTGCTCAAGCTGCCCGATCTGATGCGGCAGTTTGGCAAGGCCCTCAAAAACAAGACCTTCCTGCAGTTCGTCGGCATCTTCATCTGCGCGCAGGCCGCGACGGACATCTTCACCGCCGTAACCGCTTTTTGGCTGAGCGACATCCTCAAGCGCAGCGAACTGATGACCATCGTATCCGGCATCTCGATGGTCGTCGGCATCCTTGTTCTTCCGTTTAACAACTGGATCGCGAAGAAATATGGCAAACACGTTCCGGCGTATACGACGCTGCCCGTGCGCATTCTCGGCCTCGCCATCGCCTTCTTCCTCGGCGCGAAAGCCGGGCTGCCCGTCATACTGCTCGTCTGCGTGCTCAGCGGCCTCGGCGCCAGCGCATCCGCCTTCGTGCCGTATACGCTGCTGCCGGACCTGCCGGATACCGACGAGATGATCACCGGCACCCACGGCAGCGGCATCTACGCGGGCATGGCAACATTCGTGCGCACGTTTTCAAGCGGAATCGCGATCTTTTTGACCGGTATCGCGCTGGATCTCTTCGGCTATGTCGAGTCCTCCGCAGGCCAGGCCATCGTGCAGACGCAAACCGCGCTGCTCGGCGTGCGCATCATGTTCACGATCGTGCCGATTCTCTTTACGATCGCCGCCGTCATCCTCGGCGTGAAGTACCGCCTCGATAAAAAGGCTTACGCCGGCATGCACGCCGCCATCGCGCACAAGCGCGAGACCGGCATGCCCACGCAGGATCCGGAGCAGATCGCAGCTTGCGAGCGCATCTCCGGTATGGCGTTTGGCGACATGTGGGTCGGCCAGCCCTGCCCCGCGCCTGCGGCCGGCACGGATCCTGCCGCGTGAGGAAGCCTAGCGTTATGCAGCAGATTTCATTTGGACCATATGAGTTCGAGCGCACGGCGTCCGGCTTTCGCATCCGCACGAAGGGGCGGGAGCTGCTGTGCTGCGGCGCGCGGTTTCTTGCGGGTCTTCGCACCGCCATGCAGCCGAAGACGCTGTTTGGCAGCGTGCAGCTCAACCGCCGCGTACGCGCCTGCGCATACGGCAGGGCGGAGTTCTCCGCAGGCTTCGAGGAAAACGGCGTCACGCTCTCCGGCACGCTCGCGGATGAAGCAAGCACGCCGTTTACCCTGCGCTTTGCCGCAGCGCCCGAAGGACTGCGTTTTTCGCTCTCGCTGGCCGGATACGACGAGATACGCCTGCGCTTTACCGCCGGGGCCGGCGAGGACTTCTATGGCTTTGGCGAACAGTTTACGCACCTGAGCATGCGCGGCAAGCGCTTTCACCTCTGCGTAAGCGAGCAGGGCATCGGCCGCGGCGCGCAGCCGCTCAGCGCACTCGTCAACCTCGTCAGCCCCGGCGCGTCGGGCGATGCGTTTACCACCTATGCGCCGATGCCGGTATTCGTCACGAGCGAAAACCGCGCGTTCTGCCTTGATCAATCGACGATCTACCACTTTGACCTCTGCCGCAAAAACCGCCGCCTCGTCACGCTGGACGCGGTCGGCGGCTCTCTCTCCGGCTGGCTCTTTTGCGCAGACTCGCCGCTGGCGCTCATCGAGCGGCACACGGCGGTCACGGGGCGGCTCAAGCCGCTGCCTGCGTTTGCCTACGGCACCATCCTCGGCCTGCGCGGCGGCGCGAAAGCTGCAACGCGCGTCATCGACGCCTGCGAGAGGCACGGCGCGAAAGTCTGCGCGCTTTGGATTGAGGACTGGCAGGGCAGGCGCGGCAAAAACGGCGGCCCGCCGCTCTGGTGGCGCTGGTATCCGGACGAGGCGCTGTATCCCGATTTTTTACGCTGGTCGCAGGCGCTGCGCGCGCGCGGCATCGCGCTGCTCGGCTACGCAAACCCCTTCCTCTCGCTCTCGGAGGAGAATCCGCTCTACACCGAAGGGCATGCGCTGGGATATTTCGTACGCCGGGCGGACGGCAAAGACTATGAGCAGCACTTTTTCACGGGAAAAGAGTATCGCTTTGTGATGGTCGATCTGACCAATCCCGACGCGTATGCCTGGCTCAAACATAGAATGCTGGAGGGCATGGTGGAGCGCGGGCTCTCCGGCTGGATGGCGGACTACGGCGAGTACGTGCCGCTCGACTCGGTTTCGGCGGGGGCAGACGCGGTCACGGCGCACTGCGAGACCCCGGTGCTCTGGCAAAAGCTCAACCGCGAGCTGATCGCGCAGACGGGGCGCGAAAGCGACTTCTTCGTCTTCTCGCGCAGCGGCGGCGCAGGCGGAAACCACCATGCCGTGTGTTACTGGACGGGCGACCAGACGCCGACCTTCGACCGCCACGACGGGCTCGCCTCGAGCATCACCGGCATCCTCAGCGGCGGCATCAGCGGTATGAGCATCAATCACACGGACATCGGCGGGTTTACCACGCTGATCACGCCGGTCTACAAGCTCGTCCGCA
>JAEWQH010000090.1 GCA_023399275.1 Bacillota bacterium | reverse complement strand
CGGCAGGCCCGGCCCGGTGCTGGTCGATATCCCGAAAAATGTGACCGCCGAGACCGCGGAGTATGTGCCCGCGCAGATTTCGGCCCCAAAGCACCTGTCCGTGTTGGATGAAAAGGCGGAGGTGGCTATCGAAAAGCTCGCGGATATGATACGCTCCAACCAGAAGGTGTTTCTGCTCAGCGGCGGCGGCGCGCTGATGTCCGGCGCGTCCGAGGAGATACTGCGGCTCTCCGAGCGGATCAAGGTGCCGGTTGGCACCACGCTGATGGGCGTTGGCAGCTTTCCCTCGACGCACCCGAACTTCACCGGCATGATCGGCATGCATGGCACGCGGGCCACAAACGTAGCCGTCTCGGAGAGCGAGCTCTTCATCGCGCTTGGCAGTCGTTTCAACGACCGTGTGACAGGCGACGTGAGCAAGTTTTGCAAGACCGCGCAGATCGTCCAGATCGATATCGACGCGGCGGAGATCAACAAGATCGTCCACACCACACATCACATCCTCGGCGATGTAAAGACGGTTTTGCGGCGGCTTTTGGAGCTGCTGGAAGCCGAGCCGATCGATACCGAGGAGCGCGAACTGTGGCTCAGCACGATTCAGGCGCTCAAGTTGCCTGTGCGCGCGGCGCGGCATGCCGGGTTTTCGCCCAAAGCGATCATCGGCGAAGTGTACCGCAGCCTGCCGAAGGATTCGATCATCGTCACCGACGTGGGGCAGCATCAGATGTGGGCTGCGCGGTACTATACCTACGATGTGCCGGGCACATTTATCTCCTCCGGCGGATTTGGCACCATGGGCTACGGCGCGGGCGCATCCATGGGGGCGGCGCTGGCAAAGCCGGATCGCAGGGTGGTGCTCGTCACGGGTGACGGTAGTTTCCGCATGAACTGCACCGAGCTTGCGACCATGCAGCACTATGGCATTCCTGTGATCATACTCGTGATGAACAACGGCGTTCTTGGCATGGTGCGCCAATGGCAGACCGTGTTTTACGCCAAGCGTTATTCCCAGACAAACCTCGACCGCGGACCGGATTTTGCAAAGCTTGCCGAGGCATACGGGCTAAAGGGATACACCGTCTGCTCTCTGGAGCAGTTTGACGAGGCGTTGGCCGAGGCTGCAGCCTCCGGCGAGGCGGCGGTGATCGACTGCCGCATCGGCTGCGACGAGACGATTACGCCCATGGTCGCGCCCGGCAAGCCCATTACGGAGTTTGTACTGCACGAGCAGGAGCCTTCGGGCGCCCAGAAATAGGAAAGGGAGCAAACAGCATATGCGCAGCGATGAAGTGACAAAGAACGCGGAGCGCGCGCCGCACCGCTCACTGTTTAAGGCGATGGGGTATACCGACGAGGAGCTAAACCGTCCCCTGATCGGCATCGCAAACCCCAGAAACGAGATCGTGCCCGGCCATTTCCACCTCGACCAGCTGGCGGAGGCGGTCAAGGCTGGCATCCGCATGGCGGGCGGCACGCCGGTTGAGTTTGGCACCATCGGCGTTTGCGACGGCATCGCCATGGGGCACACCGGCATGCACTATTCGCTCGCCAGCCGCGAGATCATTGCGGACGAGTGCGAGATCATGGCCGAGGCGCATCGTTTCGACGGCATGGTGTTTCTGCCCGGCTGCGACAAGATCATCCCCGGTATGCTCATGGCGGCGGCGCGGCTCGACCTGCCGGCGGTGGTCGTAACGGCAGGTCCTATGCTCGCCTACCACGCGGGAGAAAAGGATCTCGACCTAAACAGCGTATTTGAGGCGGTCGGCGCATTTAAGGCCGGCAAAGCGACGCAGGCAGAGCTGGACTACTGCGAAAACAACGCTTGCCCGAGCTGCGGCTCCTGCTCCGGTATGTTCACGGCGAACTCCATGTCCTGCCTGAGCGAAGCCATCGGCATGGCGCTGCCCGGCAACGGCACGATCCCGGCGGTGTATGCGGAGCGCCTGCGCCTGGCCAAGCACGCGGGCATGCAGGTCGTGGATCTGGTGAAGAAGGACATTCGCCCTTCGCAGATCCTCACGGAGAAAGCCTTTGCCAACGCGCTCTCGGTCGATATGGCGCTCGGCTGCTCGACCAATAGCGTGCTGCACCTGACGGCCATTGCGCGGGAGGCGGGCGTTTCGCTCAACCTCGATATCATCAACGAGATCAGCGCGCGCGTACCAAACCTCTGCCGCCTCGCGCCCGCAGGACCGCACCATATCGAAGACCTCTACCACGCGGGCGGCGTCGCCGCCGTGGTCAACGAGTTGATTCAAAACGGCCTGTACGACGGCTCGGCTATGAGCGTATCGGGCGTGACGATGGCGGAGGCCGTCAAGGACGCGCGCATTCGCAACGGGAAGGTCATCCACTCCTGCAAAGAGCCGTATTCCAAGACCGGCGGCATCCAGATCCTGCGCGGCAACATCGCGCCCGACGGCGCGGTGGTCAAGCGCTCTGCGGTGCTGGAGGGCATGATGCGTCACAGCGGCCCGGCAAAGGTATTTGACTCCGAGGAGCAGGCGATTCAGGCGATCTACGGCATGCAGATTCAGCCGGGGGACGTGGTCGTCATCCGCTACGAGGGGCCGAAGGGCGGCCCCGGCATGCGTGAGATGCTCGGGCCGACATCCGCCATCGCGGGGATGGGACTTGACAGCACGGTTGCGCTGATTACGGATGGGCGCTTCTCCGGCGCCTCGCGCGGCGCGGCCATCGGCCATGTTTCGCCGGAGGCGGCGCGCGGCGGCAGCATTGCGCTGATTCAGGACGGGGACATGGTGGAGATCGACATACCGGCGGGCAAGCTCAACGTACTGGTTGGCGACGAGGAGCTCGCCGAGCGGAAGAAGAAGTGGCAGCAGCCCGAGCCGAAGGTAAAGAAGGGGTATCTCGCGCGCTACGAGCGCATGGTCTCCTCGGCCTCGGAAGGCGCGGTCGTAAAATAAGAAACGGACAGAACAACCTCAAACAGCAACGAGGAGGAGCATAAACGAACCATGGGAATGACAATGACGCAGAAGATACTCGCGGCGCACGCGGGGCTGGATCACGTCAGCGCGGGACAGCTCATCAAGGCGAGGATAGACCTGGTGCTTGGCAACGATATCACGGCTCCGGTCGCGATCATCGAGTTTGAAAAGGCGGGCATCGAGCAGGTGTTTGACCGCGACAAGATCGCACTGGTCATGGACCACTTCACGCCCAACAAGGACATCAAGGCGGCGGAGCAGTGCAAGATCGTCCGCACGTTTGCAAAAAAGCACCAGATTACGAATTTCTTCGACGTAGGCAAGGTTGGCGTGGAGCACGCGCTGCTGCCGGAATTGGGGCTGGTTAAGCCCGGCGATCTGATCATCGGCGCGGACTCGCACACCTGCACCTACGGCGCACTCGGCGCGTTTTCCACAGGCGTAGGCAGCACCGATATGGCGGCGGGCATGGCGACAGGCCTCTGCTGGCTCAAGGTGCCGACCGCGATGTGCTTCGTGCTCAAAGGCAAGCTCAAGCCCTGGGTCTCCGGCAAGGACGTCATCCTCCAGATCATCGGCATGACCGGCGTTGACGGCGCGCTCTATCAGTCGATGGAGTTCACGGGCGAGGGCCTGGCAAGCCTCACGATGGAAGACCGCCTCTGCATGGCAAACATGGCCATCGAAGCCGGCGCGAAGAACGGCATATTTGAGTATGACGACAAGACCGCGCAGTATGCCGAGGAGCACGGCTGCAAGGACTGGACGGTCTACAAGGCCGATGCGGACGCGGAATACACCGCGACTTACGAAATCAACCTCTCCGCTATCGAGCCTACGGTATCCCTGCCGCACCTGCCGGAGAACGCAAAGCCCGTCTCCGAGGTCGGCGAGATCACGATCGACCAGGCAGTTATCGGCAGCTGCACCAACGGCAGAATCGAGGACCTTCGCGCGGCGGCCAAGATATTTGAAGGCCGTCAGGTACACGAAAACGTCCGCTGCATCGTCATCCCCGCCACGCAGAAGATCATGCTGCAGGCGATGGAGGAGGGCCTCGTCAAGACGTTTATCGACGCGGGCTGTGCCGTTAGCACCCCGACCTGCGGGCCGTGCCTCGGCGGGCATATGGGTATCCTAGCCAAGGGCGAACGAGCGGTCGCCACCACAAATCGCAACTTCGTCGGCCGCATGGGACACACCGGCTCGGAGGTATATCTCGCATCACCCGCCGTAGCCGCCGCATCCGCCATCGCCGGCAAACTCGTCACCCCCGAATCCGTGTTAGGAGGCAAAGCATGAAGGCAACAGGCAACGCCATCCGATATGGCGACAATATCGATACGGATGTGATCATCCCCGCGCGCTATCTCAACACCAGCGACCCCAAAGAGCTCGCTTCGCACTGCATGGAAGACATCGACAAGGAGTTCTCCAAGCGCGTGCAGCCGGGAGACGTGATGGTTGGCGGGCGCAACTTCGGCTGCGGCAGCTCGCGCGAGCACGCGCCGATCGCGATCAAGGAAAGCGGCATCTCCTGCGTCATCGCAGCGACGTTTGCGCGCATCTTTTACCGCAACGCCATCAACATCGGTCTTCCGATCGTCGAGTGCCCGGAGGCGAGCGAGAGGATTCAGGCAGGGGACAAGGTCAGCGTAGACTTTGATACAGGCGTAATTACGAATCTCACCAAAAACGAGACGTATCAGGGCGAGCCGTTCCCGCCGTTTATCCAGGGCATCATCGCGTCCGGCGGGTTGATGAAAGCCATCAAAGCCGGCAAGCTGTAAGGGAGGCGCACATGAACTATAACATTGCGGTAATTCGCGGAGACGGAATAGGCCCCGAGATCGTCGGGGAGGCCATCAAAGCACTTGATGTTGCGGCAAAGCGCTTTGGCTTTGCGCTGAGCTATCACGATGTGCTCATGGGCGGCTGTGCCATCGATGCAACGGGCGTGCCGCTGCCGGAGGAGACCATTCGCGTCTGCAAAGCGAGCAGCGCGGTGCTGCTTGGCGCGGTTGGCGGGCCGAAGTGGGAAACGCTGCCCGGGCATCTGCGCCCGGAGGCGGGGCTGCTCGGCATCCGCGCGGCGCTGGGCCTCTACGCAAACCTTCGTCCTGCGGTGCTGTTTGCGCCGCTCAAGGACGCGTGCCCGCTCAAGGCGGAGATCGTTCAAGACGGGCTCGACCTGCTCATGGTGCGCGAGCTCACCGGCGGCATCTACTTCGGTGAGCGCGGCAGAAACAGCGGCGAGCGCGGGGAAGAGGCTTACGATACCGAGCGCTACTCCGTTTCCGAAATCGAGCGCATCGGGCACATCGCATTTGAGGCCGCCCGGAAACGCCGCGGTCATCTCACCAGCGTCGATAAGGCAAACGTGCTCGAAAGCTCCCGCCTCTGGCGTGAGACAATGCACCGGCTGGCAAAGGACTATTCGGACGTGGCGTACGACGACATGCTCGTGGACAACGCCGCCATGCAGCTTGTGCGCAACCCTTCGCGCTTCGACGTGGTGGTCACGAGCAACATGTTTGGCGACATCCTCTCCGATGAGGCGAGCATGATCACGGGGTCCATCGGCATGCTGCCCTCGGCCTCGCTTGGCGACGGAACGCTGGGGCTCTATGAGCCGATCCACGGCTCCGCGCCGGACATCGCAGGCACGGGCAGCGCGAACCCGCTGGCGACCATCCTCTCCTGCGCAATGCTGCTGCGCTACTCGCTCAACCAGCAGGAGGCGGCCGGCGCCATCGAGCAGGCGGTTCAGCGCACGCTGGAGGAAGGCTGGCGCACCGCGGATATCGCCGCGGGCAAGGAAGCCATCGGCACCCGGAAAATGGGCGACATCGTCTGCCGCCACATCGAAACGGCGTAAGGAGGGCGATGATTATGGAAGGAAAACCGATGAAGCTCACGATGTCCGTGCTCGTGAATAACCATGCGGGCATCCTATACAAAGTGGTCGGCCTGTTTTCCCGCAGGGCGTATAACATCCACAGTCTCGCGGTCGGCACGACGAGCGATCCTGCGGTTTCGCGCATGACCATCGTGGTAGACGGTGACGAGGAGATCTTCGACCAGGTCGAAAAACAGCTCTGCAAGCTGATCGACGTCATCGAAGTCAAGATTCTCACCGAGGGCGAGTTCATCAACCGCGAGCTGATACTGCTCAAGGTCAACGCCACGTCGGAGAACCGCTCCGACCTGCTGCAGATCACCAAGATCTTTGGCGCGAAGGTCATAGACGTGTCGCATGAGATGCTGATCGTCGAGTATGCGGATACGTCCGATCAGGTATGCCGGCTGGAGAGCATGCTCGAGCGCTATGGCATCCGCGAGACGGTGCGAACCGGCACCATCGCCATCGAAAACGCGCACGTCATGTCGGCAAAGGAAAACTAGCCGCACGATACCGGCTTCTATGATACTACGGCCTGCGCCGCAATAGATTCAAATAATTTGGAGGATGAATTCAATGGCTAAGATGTATTACGAAAGCGACTGTAATCTCGCGCACCTCAAGAACAGGACCGTTGCCATCGTCGGCTACGGCAGCCAGGGCCACGCGCACGCGCTCAACCTCAAGGAGAGCGGCGTAAACGTCGTCGTCGGTCTCTATCAGGGGAGCAAGAGCTGGAAGCTGGCCGAGGAAGCCGGCCTGAAGGTCTACACGGCCAAGGAAGCGGCGAAGCTGGCGGATGTCATCATGATCCTCGTCAACGACGAAAAGCAGGCCGCGCTGTATGCCGAGAGCATCGCCGACGGTTTGGTTGAGGGAAACACGCTGGTGTTTGCGCACGGGTTCAACATCCACTTTGGCCAGATCGTTCCGCCGGCGAATGTGGACGTGATCATGGTCGCGCCAAAAGGCCCCGGGCACACCGTGCGCAGCGAATATCAGCGTGGCGCGGGCGTTCCGGCGCTGATCGCCATGCAGCAGGACTTCACCGGCAAGGCGAAGGAAACCGCGCTTGCGTATGCCGCGGGAATCGGCGCTGCGCGCGCAGGCATTCTGGAGACCACCTTCCGTGAGGAAACGGAGACGGATCTCTTTGGCGAGCAGGCCGTGCTCTGCGGCGGCGTGACAGAGCTGATGCTTGCCGGGTTTGAGACGCTCGTCGAGGCGGGCTATGCGCCGGAAAACGCGTATTTCGAGTGCATCCATGAGATGAAGCTGATCGTAGACCTCATCTATGCGGGCGGATTCGAGCGCATGCGTTACTCCATCAGCGATACGGCGGAGTATGGCGACTATGTCACGGGCAAGCGCATCATCACCGAGGACACCCGCAAGGAGATGAAGCGCGTGCTCGCCGAGATTCAAGACGGCACGTTTGCGCGCAACTGGATTCTTGAGAACCGCGTTGGCC
>JAEWQH010000121.1 GCA_023399275.1 Bacillota bacterium | reverse complement strand
CTACTAAACAGGGCAACTGCTTATAGTTGGCTTCGTTGCACAAAAGCAATTTGCGCTTGTGCGGCATGTGCAGCGATTGACCGTAAATTCAGCGAAACTTTAGATAATTAATATCGGGTGCGGACTGTTTTTAATCCGCGCCTTTGCATAAAAAGGGGTAAGACTATGAGAAAAACCAAGATTGTTTGTACGCTGGGCCCCGCAACCGACAAGGGGGATATTTTGCGTCGAATGGCGCTTGCTGGCATGAACGTGGCGAGGTTTAACTTCTCCCACGGCACCCACGCCGAACACTTAGAGCGACTAAAAGCCCTCAAGCAAGTTCGTGAAGAATTGAACCTGCCTATTGCCGCGCTGCTTGATACTCGGGGCCCAGAAATTAGACTGCGTGATTTTGAAGGAGGAAAGGTAGTCCTTTCTGACGGAAGCAACTTCACCCTGACGACGCGTGATCTGCTGGGTAATACCCAGATAGCTTCGGTTACCTATCAGAATTTGCCCGCTGATGTCAGCGACGGAACGAAGCTTTTGCTGGATGACGGTTTAATAGAGCTTTCGGTAATAGATGTTGTGGGAGATGAAATACACTGCAAGGTCGTGCACGGTGGACCCATTTCAAACCACAAAAGCGTAAACGTGCCAGGCGTTTCACTTTCAATCCCCTACCTCAGTGCACAGGATGAATCAGATATCCTGTTTGGTATTGAAAACGGCTTCGATTTTATTGCGGCTTCTTTTGTACGCTGTGCACGCGATATTCTGGATATTAGAGAGTTGCTCGACAGCCATAAATGCGATAGCATCAAGATTATAGCAAAGCTGGAAAACGCCGAGGGTGTCGCCAACATTGATGAGGTGCTGGCCGTTTCGGACGGCATTATGGTAGCGCGCGGCGATATGGGCGTTGAAATCGACTTTACTGAGATTCCAATCATTCAAAAGAGACTTATTTTACATTGCTCTGCTGCGGGGAAACCCGTTATAACCGCCACTCAAATGCTGGAATCAATGATTCAGCACGCGCGTCCCACCCGTGCCGAGATGAGTGATGTTGCAAATGCCATCTACGACGGCACTTCGGCTATCATGCTCTCAGGCGAAACCGCAGCTGGAAAATTCCCGGTCGAGGCGGTACAGACCATGGCTGCCATTGCCGAACGCACCGAACAGGACATCAACTACGATAAAAGGTTGCGCGCTCGCAGCGCCGAAGCGCATTTAAGTGTTGCAGACGCTATCGCCCACGCCGCCTGTACCACTGCTATGGATGTTAGCGCACAAGCTATTGTCACCATTACTCACAGCGGTGAGACGGCACGGCTTGTTTGCAAATACCGCCCGAGCGCGCCTATTATTGCCTGCGCAATAACTGAACAGACCTGTCGCCATCTTGCGGTTTCGTGGGGCATTTCCCCGGTCGTAATGCCGATGAAGAAAACCACTGATGAAGCGATTGAGCATGCTATTCAACTTGCCAGAAAACAGGGCTATGTCAAATCCGGCGATCTAACGGTTCTGACAGCAGGCGTTCCCATCGGTATTCCTGGTACGACCAACATGATTAAGGTGCATCTGGTTGGTGATACGTTGCTCTCCGGTGTAGGAGTCGGAAAGTTAGTCGGGATCGGCCGACTATGCATTTGCAATAACGAAGAAGAGGTTGCTGCAAAGTATCATCCTGGTGATGTGCTGGTTATGCCTTCAACTAGCAATGCTATTCTCGATCAAATGCGGACGGCTGCCGCCATTGTCACCGAAGAGCCGGGACTCAACAGCCACGCAGCTATTGTGGGCTTGACACTTGGTAAACCGGTGCTGGTAGGTGCAGTTGGCGCAACCACCCGGTTAAAGAGTGGTTCCGATGTTGCGGTCGATACTGAACGTGGCATTGTTCGCGCAATATCCGAATAAATTGAAGAATAAGCCGTCGGCCGAATGCACGGATATACGATTTATTGGGCTGTTTAACAGCAAGTCCAAAGACTGTGTCCAAACATAAAATTGGCTTGGCGGCTTATGTTTTATTGATATATTACGAGATATATAGTATAATAATGGTAAACTTTTTATCGAATAATTAGCCCCACTATTATTTTGACTGATGTCCAATTACCTGCTTCTTATTAGAGCTTAATCAATAGCTATACCATTGCATGCCTTGCGCATGGCCGTATAATTAATGCAAAAAGAGGATGAAAAAATGGCGCAGATATTTGATGATAAAGATATTGCGGTATTGGAATGCCTATCGAGTTCTTCTGTAGCATTGGGTTCATGGAATTTGGTTGAGCTTTTGGAAAAACGCGGTATTGATGTTAGTTCCGCCACCATAGGACGCGTTCTTCGCCGGTTGGAGAACAAACACTATGTCTACAAGGTTGGTAACACCGGCCGCAGCATTTCCCAACAGGGTCGTGAGGCTTTAATTGCAGCAAAGTCCCTGAATATTATTAATGAACATCAGGAAGCGCTCAAGCGCGTTATCACTGTCTGCACTTTAGAAAACTATATTACTGTTTTACAAGCCAGACGCGCTATTGAGCGGGAGAATGCGCGTTTAGCCGCCATCAATATTACAGATTCAGAGCTGGCTCATTTGCATGAGGTATTGCGTCTGCAGGATGAATACAGCCAAGAAGGCAAAAGCGTTGCTCAAATTGATATTGAATTTCACAAAGGCATTGCACACGCTTCCCGGAATCAGGTATTAGAATCCATGTACTATATGC
>JAEWQH010000107.1 GCA_023399275.1 Bacillota bacterium | reverse complement strand
GCGCAATACCAGCCTTCTTGTCGAAGATGGAGGTGTGCGGATCGCCCAGGAAGTCGGAAGAAACGACCTTATCCTCTGTGTAGCCAAGGATACCCTTCAGCTCAGGCGATTCGGAAGCCTTCTTCACGCAGGCTTTGATCTCGTCATAAGATGCGCCTTTTTCCAGGCGGCAGGTCAGGTCCACAACGGAAACGTCCGGCGTGGGCACGCGCAGGCTCATGCCGGTGAGCTTGCCGTTCAGGGACGGGATGACCTTACCGACGGCCTTTGCAGCGCCGGTAGAGCTCGGGATGATGTTGTGCGCCGCCGCACGGCCGCCGCGCCAGTCCTTCTTGGACGGGCCGTCTACGGTCTTCTGCGTCGCGGTGATGGAGTGGACGGTCGTCATGAGGCCTTCGATGATGCCGAAGTTGTCATGGATGACCTTCGCCAGAGGCGCGAGGCAGTTGGTGGTGCAGGACGCGTTGGAGACGACCTTCATATCCTTGGAGTACTTATCCTGGTTGACGCCCATGACGAACATCGGCGCGTCGGACGACGGGGCGGAGATGACGACCTTCTTGGCGCCGCCCACCAAGTGCGCGCTGGACTTTTCGACCGTGGTGTTGATGCCGGTGGCCTCGACGATGTACTCGGCGCCGCAATCTTTCCAGGGGATGTCGCTGGCGTTCATGAACGCGTACACGGCGGTCTCTTCGCCGTTGACGATGAGCTTGCCGTCCTTGGTGGAGATGTCTCCCTTAAACTGGCCGTGAACGGTGTCGTAACGGAGCATGTAAACCATGTAGTCGAGGTCGATGAACGGATCGTTCACGCCGACGACTTCGATTTCGGGGTTGGCTGCGGCTGCGCGGAATACCAGGCGGCCGATACGGCCAAAGCCATTGATGCCTACTTTGATTGACATATCTATGTTCTCCTTTTTTAAATATACAGTGTGACACGGGTTCGGCGTTCTTCGGCGGAATCAGTGCTCCCTTGCCGGAACGGCAGGCTGGAAAGCCTGAGTGCATCCACTTACAAACCCAAAATATTATACGATATCTGCACGGCGACCGCAAGAAAAAACTTTCTCAGTCCACCTCATAAAACGGACGGTATCGATCATGCGGGATCGATTTCGCGGGCGGATCAATCGAGATTGTGCGTCTCGGATACGATATAGAGCGGGCGTCCTTTCAGTTCGTCATACATCCGCCCCAGATACATGCCCTGCAGGCCCATAAAGAACAGCGTAGCGCCCTGCACAAACAGCACGCCGCAGACGGCCCAGAGCCAGGGCGCAGCACCGGAGGTAAGCGCGAGCACGATCAGCGCGATCAGCCCGAGGCCGCAAAGCAGCATCAGCGCGAGACCTGCGGACATCGGCAGCGTCAGCGGTTTATCGGAAAAGCCGGTGATGCCGTCGCTGGCAAGGCGCAGCATCTTTTTGAGTGAGTATTTCGTTTTGCCGGCGAAGCGCTCCTGCCGTTCGTACTCGATCGGAACGGCGTTGTACCCCATCCAGGCGGACATGCCGCGCAGAAAGCGGTTGTGCTCGCGCATGCGCAAAAAAACATCCGCAACGTTTCTGCCAATGAGGCGGAAGTCGCCCGTATCAAGCGGGATCGGGTAGGCGCTCATCCAGGAGAGCAGGCGGTAGTACATGCTGGCGGTCAGTTTTTTAAAGAGCGTTTCCCCTTTGCGGCGGATGCGTTTGCCGTAGACGATGTCCGCGCCGTCTTCCCACATGCGCACCATCTGCGGGATCAACTCGGGCGGATCCTGCAGATCGACGTCGATGATGATGAGCGCGCTACCCTTGGCCGTGTCCATGCCGCAGGTGACCGCGAGCTGATGGCCGAAGTTTCGCGAGAACGAGAGTACCTTTACATAGGGGTGTTCGGCGGCGATCGCACGCAGTTGTTCGAGCGTTCTGTCGCGGCTGCCGTCATTGACGTAGATGATCTCGTAATCGTAGCCGGTGCTCTTCATCGCCGCATCCATGCGCAGAAACGAGTCCCGGAGCACCTCCTGCTCGTTGAACACGGGTATCACCAGCGAAAGCAGGCGCTTGTCGGCAAAATCCATCGAATCATTCCTCCAGACACCGCCCGGACAGGACGGCGAAAATCCGGTTCCCTCTCAAGCTGTAGTATAGCGCAAAGCGCCGGGAAAGACAATCGAGCGGCAGGGATTCATTTTCGTCGTGTGGGCTAAAAAGACGGCGTAAATGTGAAAAATAAAGGGGATCGCTGAAGCAGCGGGCATTTTCCCCGTTGCAATTTGAGCGTCTTGTGATAGAATACGTATCGAAAGAAACGTACGATTGATCCAATCGATCAAGAGAAAAGGAGACAGATCATATGCCTATCGTAACCAGCACGAAGATGTTTGCGGATGCGTATGCCGGCGGCTACGCCATCGGCGCGTTCAACGTCAACAACATGGAGATCATCCAGGGCATCACCGAAGCCGCCAAGGAACTCAAAGCTCCGCTGATCCTGCAGGTCAGCTCCGGCGCGCGCAAATACGCCAACCACACCTACCTCATGAAGCTTATCGAGGCCGCCTGCATCGAGACGGACCTGCCCATCTGCGTTCACCTTGACCACGGCGATACGTTTGAGCTGTGCAAGAGCTGCATCGACGGCGGGTTCTCCTCCGTCATGATCGACGGATCGCACCACGGCTATGAGGACAACGTTGCCCTCACGCGTAAGGTCGTCGAGTATGCACATGACCACGGCGTGGTCGTCGAGGGCGAGCTCGGCCGTCTTGAAGGCGTTGAGGACGATGTGAAGGTCGCCATCGGCGACGGCAGCTACACCGACCCCGACCAGGTGGAGGACTTTGTCTCGCGCACCGGCGTGGACTCGCTGGCGATCGCCATCGGCACAAGCCACGGCGCCTACAAGTTCAAGCCCGGCACCAAGCCGCAGCTCCGCTTTGACATCCTCAAGGAGGTTGAGAAGCGCCTGCCCGGGTTCCCGATCGTGCTGCACGGCGCGAGCAGCGTCATCCCCGAGTTTGTGAAGATGATCAACGAAAACGGCGGCAACATGCCGGATGCCATCGGCGTTCCGGAGGATATGCTCCGCGAGGCGGCGCGCATGGCGGTCTGCAAGATCAACATCGACAGCGACCTTCGCCTTGCCATGACCGGTACGATTCGCAAATACTTCCACGATAACCCCTCGCACTTCGACCCGCGCCAATACCTCAAGCCCGCGCGCGAGGCGATCAAGAACATGGTCTCGCATAAGATCACGGCCGTGCTCGGCTGCGACGGAAAAGCGTAATAAAAAAGATACAGCGCCGTTTTTCGGCGTAGATACTGCAAAGAGCGCACCGATTTCGGTGCGCTCTTTCAGCCCGTCAAAAAACGAGTTTTTTGACGGGGGCATCGCACTTTGCCTGCTGCCCTTTGGGCATCGGGCGGCAAAATGCGCAGAGAATTCGCCCCTTACGGGGCGATCCGTTGAGCCGGCACAGCCGGATTTTATGAGTTAAGGGTTACGACCCTTAACAATCCCAGGGCTTTTTTGACACGCAAAGTGCGCACCGATTTCGGTGCGCACTTTGCAGTATCTCTTTTGACGTTACCTGCGCTTTGCGGCAGCCCGCTGCATCGCCTTGACCAGCTCCACCATCGGTATGATGAGAAACGCCAGCGCCAGCGCGATGCCGTACTCAAGGATGCTGATGTGCTCGAAGTCGAAAGCCTCCTGCAAAAACGGCACATACAGCACAACGAGTGTGAGCACGAGCGAGAGCGAGGCAGCGCCCCAGAGATATTTGTTTTGACAATGCATTGCAAACACGCTCTGCCGCTGGGAACGCATGTTGAAGCTATGGAAGATCTCCGCCATGCTCAACGTCAAAAACGCCATGGTCGTCCCGTCAGTACTGTTGGCGATCGCCCAGGCGCCGTTTTGAATCCGCTCGCCAATGAAGAACGCGGCCAGCGTGAGCAGCGTTACAAAAAAGCCCTGGTAAGCGACATCGAAGCCCACGCCGCCGGCGAAGATGCCGTCCTTTGGGTCGCGCGGAGCGCGCTGCATGAGGTTTTGCTCGCAGGCCTCGGTGCCAAGCGCGAGCGCGGGCAGGGAATCGGTAATCAGGTTGATCCAGAGCAGGTGCACCGGCTTTAGGATCACGAATCCAAGCATCGTGGCAAAGAAGATGCTCAGCACTTCGCTCATGTTGGAGGAGAGCAGAAACTGGATCGATTTGCGGATGTTGTCGTAGATGCGCCGCCCCTCTTGAACGGCGCCCACGATGGTGGCAAAGTTGTCGTCCGCCAGCACCATGTCGGCTACGTTCTTCGTTACATCCGTTCCGGTGATGCCCATGCCGATGCCGATATCTGCGCTCTTGATGCTCGGCGCGTCGTTCACGCCGTCCCCCGTCATGGCGGTGATGAAGCCGTTTTTGCGCCAGGCATTGACGATGCGCACCTTGTGCTCCGGCTGTACGCGCGCATAGACGCTGTAGTTGCCGACGGTCTTTTCAAACGTTTCGTCATCGATCTCGTCGAGCTGTGCGCCGGTGATCGCCTCGTCTGGATCCGAGATGATGCCGAGCGTGAGCGCGATGGCGACCGCGGTGTCGCGGTGATCACCCGTGATCATGATCGGGCGGATGCCGGCGGAGCGGCACTGCTCGATGGCGCCGACGACCTCCGGACGAACCGGGTCGATCATGCCGACGAGGCCGAGGAAGGTGAGGTCGTGCTCGAGGGCGGCGGGGGAGTTGTCGGCTGGCTTGGCATCGAGCCGGCGCATCGCGCCGCAGAGCACGCGCAAAGCCTTGCCCGCCATCGCCTTGTTGGCGGCGAGGATCTCTGCGCGCACCGCATCCGTCAGCGGCTGTGCTTTGCCGTTTTTCAGATAGGAGGTGCATTTTTTGAGCACCTCGTCCGGTGCGCCCTTGGTATACTGAACGATGCCGTCCCGCGTTTGATGGACGGTGGACATCATCTTGCGCATGCTGTCAAACGGTGCTTCGTCGATGCGTGGCTCTGCCTGCTTTAGCTCTGGTTTTGGCAGATCTTTCGCAAAGGCAAAGTTCACCAGCGCGCACTCGGTCGGCTCGCCGACGGCGCTGCCGCTTTCGTCCAGCTCGGCATCGCTGCACAGCGCCATGGCTTTGGCCAGCAGCGGTACGTCGTCGCCATAGTCCTCAACCACGGTCATCTTGTTTTGCGTGAGCGTACCGGTCTTGTCCGAGCAGATGATCTGCGCGCAGCCGAGCGTTTCCACCGCGGTCAGGCGGCGGATGATGGCGTTTCGCTTGCTCATGTTGGTCACGCCGATGGAGAGCACGATCGTAACCACGGCAACGAGTCCCTCCGGGATTGCCGCGACCGCGAGCGATACCGCGATGAGGAACGAGTCTAGGATATATCGCTCGCCGGTGCCGCGAAAGCGCAGTATGTTTACGAGGAAGATGACCGCGCAGATGCCGAGCACGAGCCAGGTGAGGATCTTGGAGAGCTGCGAAAGCTTGATCTGCAGCGGCGTCTGCCCGTCCTCCGCCTGTGCAAGCGCGTCGGCAATCTTGCCCATCTCGGTCTGCATCCCCGTTGCGGTGATGACCGCCTTGCCGCGCCCGTACACCACGGTGCTGCCCATGTAGACCATGTTTTTGCGATCCCCGAGGGGGATGTCTTTTGCGCCTTCAAGGGAGAGCGCGTCGATGCTCTTGCTGACGGGGACGCTCTCGCCGGTGAGCGCGGCTTCCTCGATCTGCAGGCTTGCGCTCTCAAGAACGCGCCCGTCCGCGGGCACCGCGTCGCCCGCCTCGAGCAGCACGACGTCGCCTACGACGAGCTCCTCGGTTCGAAGGCGTAAAATCTGGCCGCTGCGCAGCACGCGGCAGGTGGCTGCGGACATTTTTTGCAGCGCTTCGATCGCTTTCTCCGCTTTGCTCTCCTGCACCACGCCGAGGATCGCGTTGATGATAACCACAGTAAGGATGATGATCACGTCCGCAAAGCTCTCGCCTTCGATCACGGCGGTTACGCCTGAAATCAGTGCGGCCGCGAGCAGGATGAGGATCATCGGATCCTTCATCTGCTGGAAGAAACGAACGATAAGCGGGGTCTTTTTCGCTTCCGCGAGCTTGTTTGGGCCGTTGTCGCAGAGGCGCTTTTGCGCTTCCTCTGCCGTGAGCCCCTCCGCGGTGGAGGAAACCGACCTCAGCGCCGCCGCCAGGTCCAGAAGATACTGCTGCATGGTTGTGTGTCCTTTCGTCGTTACTTGCGGAAGTGCGTTCGTCTGCGGGGTCTTGCGGTGAAATGAAAAAACCCATGTACGGCAAACAAGCTGTCGTACATGAGTCTCGTTATTTCATCCAAGCCAGACGCGTCGTCGCGTCGTGCTACCATGTTGACTTGGAACGCGGCGAACCCCCGCGCCAACTACTCCCTCACGCAGTGATATCATTGCATCCTCATTATAAGCAAAATTCAGCGCGATTGCAACGCCTGTATGCGGCGAAGGCGCCTTGACTCCTGCGAAAAATGGTGCGCGAAGCGGGAGGCTATGGTATACTGACCGAAAGCATTTTTCAAAAGGTACGGTTCGGATCGCGGGAGGGAAACATGGAGAATCAATCGAAGCGGGTCTTCAACATCGGCACGCGCTCATTCATTGCGGCGCTCGTCATACTCTTTTTGCTCATGGCGCTGACCTATGCGCTGACGTTTGTGCTGCCGGCAGGGGAATACCAGCGCGTGGTGACGGACGGGCAGGAGTCCATCGTCGCGGGAACATATCGCAGTGTGGATGGCGGGCTGCCGCTCTGGAAATGGCTGCTTTCGCCGTTTCTTGCGCTCGGCGCGAGCGGCGCGGGCACGCTTCTGGCCATCATCGCGTTTCTGTTCGTCATCGGCGGCGCGTTCCACGCGATGGATGAATGCGGCGTGCTTTCGTATATGTTTAACCGCGTCTACCGCATGTTTGAGGCGAAAAAATACCGCCTGCTGCTGCTCGTCTCGCTGTTTTTCATGGGCCTTGGTGCATTCGTCGGCTCGTTTGAAGAATGCGTGCCCTTGGTGCCGATCGCGGTCGCGCTGGCCTACTCGCTGGGGTGGGACGCGCTTGTCGGCCTCGGCATGAGCCTGCTTGCCGTCGGCTTTGGCTTCAGCACGGGTGTGGTCAACCCCTTCACGGTCGGCGTTGCGCAGGAGCTTGTGGGGCTGCCGATGTTCTCCGGCATCTGGATGCGGCTGATCACGTTTGTCCTGATCTACGGGCTGCTGGTCGCTTTCCTCGTTCCCTATGCAAAGCGCATCGAGCGCGACCCGGCGCGCAGCATGATCTACGACCCTGCCATGTCCGCGCGCTGGGCGTCGCTCCGGCTGGATTATGTGCAGCAGAAGCGGAAGGATCGCGCTTTGCTCAGGTTTACCGCCGTGCTGGGCGCCGGGATCCTGCTGATCCTCTGCTCCAGCTTCATACCGTTTTTGCAGGATATCATCATGCCGCTCATCGCGGTGATCTTCCTCGTTGCGGGCACGCTGTCCTCCCTCGTATCGGGCATGGGGCTGCGCGCCTACCTTAAATCGTTTGGCAAGGGCATGGTCGATATCCTGCCCGCCGTGCTGCTGATTTTGATGGCGAACTCCATCCGCTATACCATGGTGGAGTCAAAGATACTCGACACCGTCCTCTACAAAACCGTGCAACTGACGCAAAACGCGCCGAGCGGCGCCGTTGTGCTGCTGATCTATGCGCTGGCGCTCGTGCTGGAGCTGTTTATCTCGAGTGGCTCGGCAAAAGCGTTTCTGCTGATGCCGCTGATCGCGCCGATTGCCGATCTTTCGGGCATCTCGCGGCAGATTGCCGTGCTGGCGTATGCCTTTGGCGACGGATTTTCCAATGTGTTCTATCCGACCAATCCGGTGCTGCTCATCTCGCTCGGCATCGTCGGCATCGGCTACGGCAAGTGGTTTCGGTGGAGCGCCAAGATTCAGCTTGCGGTGCTCGCGCTGACGAGCGGCCTGCTGCTGTTTGCAAACGCGATTGGCTACTGATCGGTCCCACGGCGAAGAGATGATGCGGAGAGGGGAAGGGCAGCGAAACATGACCCAATGCTTGCCGGAGGAACTGGAACCAGCGGAGCTGCTGCCTGCCGGAACGCTGCTGCACAAGCGTTATGCCATAGACGGAGTGCTGGGGCGCGGTACATATGGGATCACCTACGCCGCGCGGGATGAGCGGACGGGCGCGCACGTTGCGCTGAAGGAGTTTTTCCCTTATGCGCTGGTGCGGCGCGCGGAGCGGGGAAGCGCGCTCATGCCGAAGAACAGCGCGGGTGGCGCGCTGTTCTTTCTGGGCAGCGAGATGTTTTACCGCCAGCATCTGGCGCTGACGGATGCCAAGGGCAGCGAAAACCTCGTGAGCGTCCACGCGGCGTTCTTCGAAAACGGCACGTCCTACGCGGCTATGGAGCGGCTTAGCGGCGTTACGCTGGAGCGGTATCTGCAGGTGCGGCGGCGCAGGCTTTATCCCGAGGAGGCGATGTATATTGCGGCCTCTCTTGCGGATGCGCTGCTGGTTGTACACAGCCTGAACTCGCTGCACTACGACATCAATGCCCGCTCAATCTTCCTCTGCACGGATGGTACGGTGAAGCTCATTGACTTCGGTGCGGCAAAGGCCGGCCTGCGCGCGCGGCGCGAGGTGGACGACGGCGAGCCGTGGATCGATCTTTCCGCCATCGCCCGGACGCTGTATGAGGCGATGACCGGGATTGCCATCTTTGGCGATGGGTTGCAGCCGCACGCGAACATCCCGCCGCAGTTCTTTTCGTTCCTTTGGCAGATGACCGATCTTGCGGGCAGCCGGCGTGTGGCGAGCGTCTTCGACTACCGCCATGCGCTTGCATGCGTGGAGATCGGCGCGCGTCCCCTCTATGTATCGGAGGAAGACGCGGCAAACGCCGCCGTTGTACTGCAAAAAACGGCGGCGAAAAACGAGGGCGCTGCAGGCGTTCCGGCGCGTCCCTCCGCCTTTGAGCGCGTGCTGGAGGCGATGGAGCGCGTGGCATCCGAAGCGCAGCCGGACGCGGAAAAAGCGCGCAGGGAGCTGAAGTTTCGAAAAAAGATCTGGCTGATCTATGGCGCTGTCGCAGCCGCGTCGCTCATCCTTGCGCTGGTTTTACGCGCGGTGCTTCACTAAACCCGCCCAAAAACGTTTTTACAGGGTACTGCGTTTTGCATGCCGCCTTCAGCATGCTCACGCAGTTTTTTGGTTTCGTTTTCCCAGCTTTGAAAAGAAGGGAAAGGTCAGCGGCCAGAGCGCGCCGCCGACGAGTACCATCAGAAAATAGCGAAGTGCGTTGCCGGCGTCATGCCCGCCAAAAAGGCTGAGTAGTGGCGCCTTGAGCAGCGTGCGCACGGCGACGACGAGGCCGAGCCCCAACGCAACCTTGAGCACCTGCGCCCACCAGACGGCTTTTTCGGAGAAGCGGATGTATTTGCGCTCCAGCCAAAGCACTGCGGCAAACCCGAGCGCGCCGCCGGCCATCTTATAGCCCGACTCGTTGCAGCTGAGTGAAAATGCTTCGATCGCGTTTGCCGGCATGGGAACGAGTTCGATGTAGAGGATCAGTGCGGCGCCTACGAGCAGCAGCACGCCAATGAGGGGCGCAAACCACTTTGCGTTCCTCCAGGCGCGCTCAAGCAGCGGGTAAACGGCCAGAACCAGCAGCAGCGCAACGCCGAGGGAGACCAGCACGTCCGCCGGCGTGTGCACGCCGAGATACATCCGCGAGAGCGCGACCAGCAGCGTCAGCGCGACGCAGACGATGCGGATCCAGCGCTCCTTTCGTGCGCGTGTGATACCGAGCAGCATCCCGGCGGCGTTCTGCGTGTGTCCGCTGGGGAAGGAATAGCCCGTCGCCTGCGCGCGGGCGCTTTCGACGATGGTGAAGTTCGAATCCAGCACCCAGGGACGCGGCACGAGGAAGATCAGCTTGAGAAACGTATTGACAAGGTTGCCCAGAAAACTGACGTAGAGCAGCAGATAGCCGGTCTTTTTGTCGATGCACCAGTAAAACGCCATGGCGATGACCATGAACAGCGTCTCTTCACCAAAGTAGGTGAAGAATTGAAACACCGCGTCGAAAAAAGGCGTGCGCAATCCTTCGAGCAAGCGCAAAAAGTCCATAAGTATCCCTCCCAAACGACCTGTTTCTATCGGACACTATCATACCATGATCCACGCGCGGGGAAAAAGAACAAAAAAAGCGCCCGTCACCGGAGCGCCTGAAAGAAGCTTGTCAAAAGCGCCTTGCATTCATCCTCTTGAATGCCGCCCCAGACCTCGACGCTGTGCAAAAAGCACTTATCGGTCAGGTCCATCTTCGAGCCGCAGCAGCCGGCCGTTTCGTCGAATGCGCCGAAGACGATCCGCCCCAGTTTGGCGTTGATGCATGCGCCGGCGCACATGGCGCAGGGCTCGAGTGTGACGTAGAGCGTGCAGTCGTTCAGCCGCTGGCCGAGCTTTGCCATCGCGGCTTGCAGGCAGAGCATCTCCGCGTGCAGGGTTGCGTCGTGTTCGCGCTCCACGCGGTTGTGCGCACGAGAGACGATCTCCTTGCCGCGCACCAGCACCGCGCCGACAGGCACTTCGCCTGCGTCGAACGCCAGATGCGCCTCCTCCAGCGCAAGCTGCATGTATGCTTCAAATTCATGTTGCACGCTCATATTTGCCCCAGCACCTCTTCGGTATCAAACCCGTCGTATTGCACGCGGCGAAGGCATAGCCCGTGCGGCGGCGCGGTTACGCCCGCGTCGGAGCGCAGCCCGCTGGATATCGCGCGGGCGATCGCATCCTGCGTCAGCTTTCCGCTGCCGATCTCCAGCAGCGTCCCCGCCAGAATACGGACCATATTGTAAAGAAAACCGTTTGCGCTCACTTCATAGAAGAGATATCGCCCCTCTTGCGTCCATTCGCTCCGTGTCACGGTGCGCACGGTGTTTTGCAGCGTGGAGCCCGCGCTCATAAACGCCCGGAAATCATGCGCCCCAAGCACGTCCGCCGCGGCGGACCGCATCCGCGAAAGATCCAGCGGGGTGTGCACGTGCAGCGCGGTGTTTCGCGTGAATACATCCGCGTGCAGCCCGGTTTGCACCGTGTAGCGGTAGGTCTTGTTCTTCGCCGAAAAGCGCGCGTGAAAATCGGCCGGCGCTTCCTCGCTGAAGAGCACGCGGATATCCCGCGGCAGGCGCATATTCAGCGCGATGGCGAACTTATCCGCCGGCATGCGTGCATCCGTGTCAAAATGCGCAACCTGCGCGCGCGCGTGCACGCCGCTGTCCGTGCGGCCGGAGCCGTGGAGCCGGACGGCCTCGCTGGTAACGGCGCAGGCTGCTTCGTTGAGCCGCTGCTGAACGGAGACGCCGTTTTCCTGCAGCTGCCAGCCGACGTAATCCGTGCCGTCGTAGGCGACGATCAGGCGGATGCGGCGGCTCACAGCGGAAGCCTTTCAAGCAGGACGATGCCCGCCAGCACAGCCAGCATCGCCAGTGACGCGATCAGATCGCGCGCATGGAAGTGCAGCTCGAGCATGCGCGTTCTGCCTTCGCCGCCGTGGTAACAGCGGCTCTCCATCGCCATGGCAAGCTCGTCCGCCCGGCGAAATGCAGAGACGAACAGAGGCACCAGCACGGGGATCATGCTCTTGGCGCGCTGGAAGATGTTGCCGCTTTCAAAGTCCGCGCCGCGGGCCATCTGCGCCTTCTGGATGCGATCGGTCTCCTCCAGCAGCGTTGGGATGAAGCGCAGCGCGATGGTCATCATCATGGCCAGCTCGTGCGCGGGAAAACGTAGTTTCCTCAGCGGCGCCATGAGCTTTTCAAGACCGTCCGTCAGCGCGATTGGCGAGGTGGTCAGCGTCAGGATGGAGGTGCCGGCCACGAGCAGCACGAGCCGCAGCGTGATGAATACCGCCTGCTCAAATGCCTCCTGCGTGAGCCGGATAAACTTCCATTCGAACCAGACCGTCTTGCCCTGCGTGGCGAAGATGTTGATGACAAACATGAACACCAGCAGCCACTTCATCGGCTTGAGCGCGGAGAAAAAATAGGTGGCCGGCACCTGCGCAAACGCAAAGATGGCGACGAGCAGCAGCGCCGGCAACAGGAAAACAGGCAGCGTCTTGACCATGAACACCACGATGATATAGACCACCATCAGCAAGATCTTGGTGCGCGGGTCGAGACGGTGGACGACGCTGTCTCCCGGCAGAAACTGGCCGAGGGAGATGTTAGCGCTCATGGTGCCACCTCCCGATCAGATCCGCAGCGAGCTCGTCCATGCGAAAATAATCCCGCTCGATGGAAACGCCGCGCGCGCGCAGCGCCCGCACAAGCTGCGTTGCTTGCGGCAGGTTCAGCCCCATCTCCAGCAACGCCGCGCTGTGTGAAAAAACGGCGTCCGGCGTGTCCGCCAGATACAGCGCGCCTTTGTCGAGCACCGCGATGCGGTCGGCATACATCGCTACGTCGTCCATCGAGTGGGAGACCATCACGATGCCGGTGCCCAGATCGCGCCGCAGCGACTCGATCAGCGAGAGAATCTCCCGCCTTCCGCGGGGATCGAGGCCGGCCATGGGCTCGTCCAGCACGAGGTACTTCGGGCGCATGGCGAGGATGCCCGCCAGCGCTGCGCGCCGCTTTTCCCCGCCGGAGAGTTCAAAGGGTGATTTTTCGGCAAATTCCGCGGGCGGCAGTCCTACGAGCTCCAGCGCGCTGCTGACGCGCGCGTCGACCTCAGCCTCGTCGAGCCCCATGTTCTTCGGGCCGAATGCGATATCCCGCGCGACGGTCTCCTCAAAGAGCTGGTACTCTGGGTATTGAAACACCATCCCTACAAGCGAACGGATCTGCTTGCGCAGCTTTTTTTCGCGCGTATCCAATCCATCCACCAGTACGCTGCCGTCCGTGGGAAGCAGCAGCCCGTTGAGGTGCTGAATCAGCGTGCTCTTGCCGGAGCCGGTGTGGCCGATGACGCCGAGGAACTCCCCGTCGGCAATCGTCAGCGAGATGCCGCTGAGCGCGGGGTAGGCCAGCGCGCTGCCGGGCAGGTAGGTATGGCTGAGTTGTGTGATTTCAATCGGCATATCGTCTTTCCTGTCGGGTACAAAAAACTTGCATTGGCTTTGGTTACGAAGCGCCGAGCACGCCGCAGAGCTCTTCCGCCAGAGCGTCGCAGGTCATGGCGTCGTGCGAGATCGGCATCCCCGCGGCGATCAGTTCATCCCGCAGCTTGACGAATGCGGGCGCGTCGAGCCGGCTTTCCTCGAGCAGCGTGCGCTCGTTGAATACCTCCTTCGGCGTGCCTTCCATCATGAGCCGCCCCTCGGAGAGCACAAAGACGCGATCTGCGCCAAGCGCCTCCTCCATGAACTGCGTAATCATCACGACGGTCATCCCGCGCGTGCGGTTGAGCTTGCGCACGGTGGAGAGCACCTCTTCGCGTCCGCGCGGGTCGAGCATGGCAGTGGCTTCATCCAGCACGAGCACCTCAGGCTGCATGGCGAGCAGGCCGGCGATGGCGATGCGCTGCTTTTGCCCGCCGGAGAGGGCGTGGCTCGCCTTATCGGCATAGGCGCTCATCTCCACCTCGCGCAGCGCGGCGTCCACGCGCGCGCGAATCTCGGCGGGAGGCACGCCGAGGTTTTCCGGCCCGAAGCCGACGTCCTCCTCCACGATGGTGGTCACGAGCTGATTGTCCGGGTTTTGAAAGACCATCCCTACGCGGCGGCGGATCTCCAGCAGGTTTTTCTCCTCGCGCGTGTTCAGCCCGTCTACGGTGACGCTTCCCTCGGCGGGTAGCAAGAGCGCGTTGAGCATCTTGCACAGCGTGCTCTTACCTGAGCCGTTGTGGCCGACGATGGCGACGATCTCGCCCCGCCGGATAGAGAGGCTGATGTTTTTGAGCGCGGCTTTCTCCGCGCCCGTGTATTGAAACCCGACGTTGACGATTTCGATGAGCGCGTTCGGGGGCATGGCAAGGCTCCTGTCTGCAAGAATGCGCGGCGTTCTTGTGGCGCGGGCGCGCATTGTGATAAAATGATCTCCGGTACGGCGCGAAAACCGCGCGCGAATCGGGCAAAATGCAATTTAGTATAGCAAATACGGCCGCATCTTACAAGGGTTAGCGCCCCGCTTTGGCGGCTGGCCGCAGCGGCGTCAAGGAGTGAACAAACATGAAGACCCTCTTGCAAAACGCGCGTTGCATCGTCACCTGCGACGATGCCGATTCCGTTCTGCGCGGAGCGGACATGCTGCTTGACGGCGGCGTGATCGCACAGATCGGTCACCTCGGCAACGTTGCGGCAGACGAAGTGGTGGACGCAAGCCGCTATATCCTCTATCCCGGTTTGATCAACACGCACCATCATCTGTATCAGTACTTTACACGAAACCTGCGCCAGGTGCAAAATCTGGAGCTGTTCGACTGGCTCACCGCGCTCTACGGCATTTGGGCACATCTGAACGAGGACACCGTTCGCCTCAGCTCGCTCTGCGGGATGGGCGAGCTGATGAAATACGGCTGTACGACCTGTTTTGATCACCACTATGTCTTCCCATGCGGCGCGGGCGACCTGCTCGGCGCGCAGTTTTCCGCGGCGGAGTCTCTCGGCATCCGCATGGCCGCCTCCCGCGGGAGCATGAGCCTTTCGCAGAAGGACGGGGGATTGCCGCCGGACAGCGTCGTGCAAAGCACAAACGAGATTCTGCAAGACAGCCAAAACGCCGTAGAACGGTATCACGACGCTTCCGATTTCTCCATGCGGCAGGTGCTGCTTGCGCCCTGTTCGCCGTTTTCGGTTACGGAGGCGCTGCTGCGCGAAAGCGCGGCGCTGGCGCGCAGCTGCGGTGTCCGGTTGCATACGCACCTGTGTGAAACCAAGGATGAGGAGCGCTATACGAAGAGCACGCTTGGCATGCGCCCGCTGGCTTATATGGAGCGCGTCGGCTTCGTCGGCAGCGATGTGTTCTATGCGCACGGGATCTATTTCAACGACGACGAGCTGCGGTTTCTTGCGGATACCGGCACGGGCGTTGCACACTGCCCCTGCTCAAACATGAAGCTCAGCTCCGGCGTTGCGCGCGTGCCCGAGATGTTGCGCCTCGGCGTGCCGGTCGGGCTCGCCGTAGACGGCAGCGCGAGCAACGACGCCTCCAACCTGCTGCAGGAGATCCGCGCGGCATACCTGATGCACCGTCTGCACTCTGGCGCGCAGGCGCCGAGCGGATACGACCTGCTCAAGATGGCGACGCGCGGCAGCGCACGGCTGCTTGGACGCGATAAGCTGGGGCAGCTTGCGGCCGGCTGCGCCGCGGATCTCTTTGCCATCCGCTATGATCGGCTGGAGATGGTGGGCGCGGAGCGGGATGAGGCGAACCTCTTCGGCACGGTCGGCTGGCAGCGGCCGGCGGATGCGGTCTGGGTCGCCGGGCGGCAAACGGTACGAGACGGCGCGCTGCTCTTAATCGACGAAGAGAAGACGGCCGCCGAGAGCCGCGGAGAGATCGATCGCCTGCTGCAAGCGGCGGGCCAAGCATAGAGTGCCTGAGCACAAGGAGGAAACATACACATGGAAGAACTGCAAAAACCAAGCGGGAAGTTTACGGTGCGCAATCTGGCGCAGGGGGCGATCATCGCCGCGGTCTACGCGCTGCTGACGATCTTTCTGGCGCCGATCTCGTCCGGCCTAATCCAGTGCCGCGTATCCGAGGCGATGAGCGTGCTGCCGTATTTCACGGTTTCCGCCGTTCCGGGGCTGTTCATCGGCTGTCTGCTGGCGAATCTGCTTACCGGCGCACCCCTGTACGACGTGATCTTCGGCAGCCTGGCCACGCTGATCGCGGCGTTTATCACATACCGTATGAGAAACCGCGCTTCAAAATACCTCGCGCCATTGCCCTCGGTCGTCATCAATGCGCTGGTGGTCGGCGCGTTGCTGACCTATGTGTACGACGTAGGCGTGAGCTATTGGGTCGCGGCCGGTTATGTGGCGGTCGGCCAGGCGATCGCCTGCTACGGGCTCGGGCTCCCGTTGATGACGCTGCTGGAGCGTTTTCGCGGTAAACTCTTCGGCGAGAGCCGGTGAGCTGCGCTTAGCGAACCGATTTTTGACGCGATAAGTAAAATATTACGTGTTGGAATCCACAACAACGCTTGACAACGGATGCGCCAGTGGTTAAAATAATCAAGCACGCCAAGCGTGCATGCGCTTGTAGCTCAGTGGATAGAGTGCCCGGCTACGAACCGGTAGGTCGCAGGTTCAAATCCTGCCAGGCGCGCCAAATGAATGGCCTAACGAGCGGTCATACAACAAAAACAGATCGGATTATGCCGGTCTGTTTTTGTCTTATTGTGCTTTTCTATGCCGATCTGCTATCATTGGAGCAATACGATCGTTACCCTGCGGTACGATCCTGAATAAAGATCCGTTACGAAGGCGGAGGATACATACATGTTCGCTCTCTATGACTGGTTTGGTTATAAGCTGGCAACAAAGGAACGCTATCGACTGATCAAAAAGGCCGGCTTTGACGCGGTCTTACTATGGTGGGGCGCATATCTTGATCGCAAGGATTATCGCAATGACCCGCAAGCCGCCTGTGAAGCAGGTCTTGTGATCGAGAACATCCATGCGCCTTTTCAGCTCCAGGACGATATCTGGCAGGATGATCTATGCGGAGAAGCCGCATTTGCCTGCTACATGCAATGCGTTGCGGACTGCGCCGCGTTTGAGATACCGACGGTGGTGGTGCATCTGCCGGATGACGATAAACCCTGTAACGCGCTGGGTCTTTCCAGAATCATGCGACTGGCAGAGAGGGCGGAGCGGCTTGACGTCAATATCGCGCTGGAAAACCTGGCAAACATCAAGAATCTGTCTTATATGCTGGAGCATGTGAACTCTGCGCATATTGGGTTTTGTTATGATTGCTGCCATCATGTTCGCAACGATCCGCAGATCGATCTTTTGGCGCTGTTTGGCTCGCGCATGATGGCGCTGCATTTGCACGATTATCGCGAGGATGCGATCCATCGCTTGCCCTTCGACGGCGAAATCGATTGGGCGGCGACGATGCAGCGCATTGCGCGGGCCGGCTATGCAGGATCGATTGCAATAGAGGCTATGAATTGGGGCTATCAGGATCTGTCTGCAACAGAATTCGTAAGCAAGGCGTTCCAGAGCGCCCAAAGATTGGAAGCATTGTGTGCAACAGCGCGGTGAGCTCGCCGCTGTATTTATCAGCAGTTTATTCGGGAAAGGGAGGGGTTTCACATGCCGGTTTCGTTTCGCATCGCAGGGGAGAATGATATCCCACTGCTGCTGACGTTTATTCGCGCGCTGGCGCAGTATGAGGATCTGCTCGATCAGGTCAGCGCCACAGACGCGCTTTTGCGGGAGTGGCTCTTCGAGCGGCGCGTCGCGGAGGCGTTCTTTGCGCTGGAGGAGAAAAAGGAGGTAGGCTTTGCGCTGTATTTTTACAACTACTCCACATTTCTCGGCAAGGGCGGCATCTATCTGGAGGATCTGTTTGTCTTGCCGGAGCACCGTGGCAAGGGGCACGGAAAGGCGATTTTGGCTCGATTGGCGCGGATCGCTTTGGAGCGCGGCTGCGGGCGGCTGGAATGGGCATGCCTCGACTGGAACCGCCCGAGCATCGACTTTTACCGCTCGCTCGGCGCCGTGCCGCTGGATGAATGGACAGTCTACCGCGTGAGCGGGGACGCGCTGCCCAGGCTCGCTGACGAACCGGGTGCAACAGAGCAGACAACTGCCTGGAAGGAGCTATCATGAAGACGATCGGACTCATCGGCGGCATGAGCTGGGAAAGCACGCAGACGTATTATCAACTGCTCAACGAGGGGGTCAAAAACAGGCTGGGCGGCCTGCATTCGGCCAAGATATTGCTCTATAGCGTCGATTTTTTCGAGGTGGAGGCGCTCATGTCGCGCGGCGCGTGGGACGAGGCGGCAGCGCTGCTAAGCAAAGCGGCGCGCAATTTGGAGGCCGCAGGCGCAGACTTTATCCTGATCGGCACCAATACACTGCACAAGGTAGCCCCGCAGGTGCAGGCGCAGATTCGCGTGCCGCTCATACATATTGCGCAAGCCGCGGCACGGCGGCTCAATGAGCGGGGGATTGCTCGCGTCGCTTTGCTCGGCACGAGGTATACCATGACGCAGGCGTTTTACCGTGAGAAACTGGTGGAGCGTGGCATCGACGTTTTGATCCCGGAAGAAGCCGATATCGACCTGGTTGACCGCGTGATCTTCAGCGAGCTTTGCCTCGGCTTGATTCGTCAGGAATCGCGCGCGGCATTTCTGCGCGTCATCGCGAGGCTGCAGCAGCGCGGAGCGGAGGGCGTCTTGCTCGGCTGCACAGAGCTGGGGATGATCGTTTCACAGCCGGATGTGCCGCTGCCGCTGTTCGACTCGCTTTCGATCCATGCAGAGTTGGCGGTCGCGCTGGCGCTGGAGGAAGCATAAGCCGATGTAGCATACGCCGATCGAAGCGGCGTATTTTTTTATAGGCTGCTTTTTGCGGCGTCGCCCAACACTGCTCCGTTGCCTTATATTATGATTGAATATGGACCGTTTGTGTGCGGCGGCAGACCGTATATCGAAAAACGGTCGCAAGACGCATAACGGTTTTGTATACTGCATCCGTAACAGCAAAAGGGGGATGAACGCGTGAAGATCGAGGTCAGGATAGACGCCGCCTGCGAGGAGACGACGGTGCAGATCTGCACAAGCCGCATGAGCGAAGAAATCCAGAATCTGGTCCGGGTGCTCTCGCAGAATGCGCCGCAGCGCATCGTGGGCTTTCTTGAGGACGAGGCCTGCATTCTTTCGCAGGAGGAGATACTGCGCGTATATGCCGAGGGCGGCAAGGTGTATGCCGAGACAAGCGGAGGGCGTTTTGCGCTTCGGCAACGGCTGTATGAGCTGGAGGGGCGGCTGGATGAGAAGAGGTTTGTGCGGATCTCCAACGCGGAGATCGTCAACCTGAGCTGGATCAAAGCGTTTGATCTCAGCTTCTCCGGCACGATCTGTGTGCGGATGAAGAACGGTGTGATCACGTATGTCTCCCGCAGGTATGTTACAAAGATCAAACAAGTGCTTGGCTTATAGGAGGAGAGAAAAGATGAAACATGAAGCATGGAAGCGCTGCCTGCTTGGCGCCCCGCTGGGACTAGCCATCAGCACGGTGATCACCATCGCGATCTCGCTTACAGTCGGCGACGGGAGGTATTACGCCGTCGTTCCGGAGCTTGCCGGCGCGTTGGGCAGCGATATCAACGCGGTTATCCTGCAGGCGGTGCTGTCTCTGGTCTACGGCGCGGCATGGGGGGGCGCTTCCGTTATCTGGAACATGGAGCGATGGAGTTTGCTGAAGATGACGCTGGTGCACCTGGCCATTACCTCGCTTGCAACGTTTCCGATTGCGTATTTTGCCTATTGGATGCCGCATTCCGCGGGCGGGATACTGCTCTACATCGGTATCTTTGTGGTGATCTACGCGCTGATCTGGGCCTCGCAATACGCCGCGATGAAGAAGAAGATACGTGAAATGAATGAGAAGATCCGGCAGTGAAGTCCGCATGCTGCTTTCTCCCGAGAGCAAACGATCTATTACGTTGTAAGAAAAGATTGACTATACCGGTGGATGTAGTATGATAGTAGCAAAAAAGGGAGGGAGATTATGGACACGACCTCGCTGGAGCAGTTTCAATCGCTCATGAGCGGCTATTGGTTTGTCTGGCTCGTCATCGCGCTTATTCCCGCCGTTGTCATGGGGATTTTTACCGCAAAGCTTGCCAGAAAAAAAGGCTACCCCGGTTATTTCTTCACCGGCTTTTTCTTCCAGCTGATCGGCCTGATCTACGTCGTCGGGCTGCCGCTCTCCAAGGATCGGGCGGATTGATGTAAGACGCTTTCAGCAAAATTGAATGGGATCGTTTTGTCCGGCATTTTACAGATGCCGGATTTTTTTACTGCATGCATGATAAAGCAGATATCAACTAGATGGTGTCGACAATAGAAATATAGTATAATGGAGAAAAACAGGAAGGGTATATCTCCATGGCTGCAGACTATCATCGGCATGACATTAGCGACGAGATGTGGTTGTTGCTAGAGCCACATTTGC
>JAEWQH010000111.1 GCA_023399275.1 Bacillota bacterium | reverse complement strand
AAGATCTCCTCGCGGCCCTTCACATCCGGGTAGTTCACCGTGATCTGCCGGTCAAAGCGACCCGGGCGCAGCAGCGCGGGATCAAGGATATCCGGCCGGTTGGTCGCCGCGATGACGATGATGCCCTCGTTCGGCGCAAAGCCATCCATCTCCACGAGCAGTTGGTTGAGCGTTTGCTCACGCTCGTCGTGCCCGCCGCCCATGCCTGCGCCGCGGTGGCGACCGACGGCGTCGATCTCGTCTATAAACACGACCGCGGGGGTCGCGCGCTTAGCGGTCTGAAACAGGTCGCGCACGCGGCTGGCGCCGACGCCGACAAACATCTCCACAAAGTCGGAGCCGGAGATCGAAAAGAACGGAACCTTCGCTTCCCCCGCAACCGCTTTTGCGAGCAGCGTCTTGCCCGTGCCTGGAGGGCCTACGAGCAAAACGCCCTTTGGGATGCGCGCGCCGATGGCGTTGAAGCGCTGCGGGGAGCGCATGAAGTCTACGACCTCCTTCAGCTCCTCCTTTTCCTCATCCGCGCCCGCCACATCGGCAAAGGTGACATTCATCTTGTCCCCTACCGTCATCCGCGCGCGCGACTTGCCGAAGTTCTGCATCTGCTTGCCGCCGCCCTGCGCGCGCATCATGAGGAAATAAAACACCACGATCGCGCCGATAAAGAGCAAGCTCGGCAGCAGCAGCGACCAGATGGACTCCTCCGTGATCACCGACTCATAGGCAAAGCCGTAGTCCGCACTGGAGATCTCGTCCACACCGGTGAAATTCTCCGGATTGGCCGAGTAGACGATCGCCGCCATATCCGCGCGGAATGTGCTCTCGCTCGGCAGCACGGTGATGAACTCCGCCTTCTTGGGCAGGTCTTTCATCTCGGCGGTGCTTCCGGCGTAGAGGCCGTATACCTTTCGATCGTCGACCAATATGGCCTTGATCGTCTTTTGCGTCGTATCCGCGCTTTCCGTGTTGCGCACAAGCTGTAAAAACTCCGAGTTGTAGTCAAGCTCATCCGGCTTGCCCTGCGTCGGGTTCATGCCCGAGATCATGTAGATGATCGCTGCAAACAGCCCTACCCAGATCACGGCGGTTATGAATTTTTTGTTCAACTACCTTTCCTCCATCTGCGGCTGGCGCAAAAGACGCTGCCGCACAATTCGCCCGGCCCGTCCGCCGGCGCGACCGGCGCCCCGCCCCCTGGGCGCGGACACCGCGTATCGTTTTCGTTACTCTTCGGCGCTGTATACCGAAGGCTTCAGCACGCCGACATACGGCAAGTTGCGCAGAAATCCGTCGTAGTCAAGCCCATAGCCGACCACGAACTCATTGGGGATCTCAAACCCGCGGTAATCCGGCGTGATATCGCACTCCCTGCGCGAAGGCTTATCGAGCAGGCAACAGATTTTCAGTGAGGCGGGGCTGCGGCTCGAAAGCAGCTTGAGCAGATGCGAAAGCGTCAGCCCGCTATCCATGATGTCCTCCGCGATGATGACGTGCTTGCCGGTGATCGACGTATCGATATCCTTCGTGATGCGCACGATGCCGCTGGTCTTTCGCTCGTTGCCGTAGCTCGAGATGCCCATGAACTCCATCTGCATGTTGAGATCCATCGCGCGCGCAAGGTCTGCAAAGAACATGACGGCGCCTTTCAGGATGCAGATGAGCACGATCTCGCCGTCCACCTGCACATAGTCGCGGCGCAGCTGCGCGCCGAGTTCCGCAATGCGCTGTTTGATCTGCTCCTCGGTGATCAGCACCTTTGCGATGTCCCCGTGGTTGATGAGCCCTTTCAATCCCTGGTCCCCCTGTAGCATATTATATGGAGAATCTCCCGCGTATCCGGCGTGATCTTGACGCGCTCGGACACGCTCACCCCAAATACATAGAAAACTTCGTCCCTGCAGCAGAGCAGCGGCAGATCCCTCTGTTCCTTTGCGATCTTCTTATCCGTGAAAAAATCGCTAAGCTTCTTCTCGCCCGGCGCGCCGAGCGGGTAAAACCGGTCTCCCGCGTGCCGCGATCGAACGACCATATCCCGGGGCAGCTTCTCCCGATCGAGATATGCCTCCATGCCGTCCGCCGGCGTACGCCAGCTCCGGACCCGTTCGCTTCGCAGCGTGCCGCGCGGCGTAACCGTCTCGCCCGCCGGCGTAAACGGCACCGCATAAGCGGCCGCCCGCGGGTAGCTGCCAATCATGAGCGCATGCGCATCCGTCCATGCGGCGTATCCGCCCGAAAGGCCGATCACCGTCCCCGTGCGCGCTTCGGTCAGCGCCAGCACGCGGCGGATATCCGCCTCGGAGACATTTCCGCTGAGTAAGAGCAGCCTGCTCCGCGCAATACGGGCGCGAATCGGCAGCGCCAGCGCGCCGAATCTCTCGCGATCCAGGCCCTCGCCGAGCGCGATCTCCCGCTCGGCCTCGCCCGCCATCCGCGAAAGCAGCGCTTCATCCTGCGAGAGCAGCTCCGCCGTCTTGCTCAGCGAGCGCGCAATGGAAGGATTATAGCGCCGCAGCAGCGGCATCAGCTCGTTTCGGATGCGGTTGCGCGCAGCCGCGCAGTCCGCATTGGTCTCATCCTCACAGTACGCCTCGCCCCGCTCCGAGAGATAGCCAAGGATCTCCGCGCGGCTCACGCCGAGCATCGGGCGGATCACCCTGCCGTTTCGCGGCTGCATGCCGCACAGCCCGGCCAACCCGCTGCCGCGGATGAGGTTGAGCAGCAGCGTCTCCGCCTGATCGTCCCGGTGATGCGCGGTCGCAATCACGTCGGCCACAAAGGAGACTCGCGCGCGCTCCAGAAACTCATAGCGCACCTCCCGCCCTGCCTGCTCCAGCGACTGGCCGCATGCCCCGGCATAGGCCGGAACATCCGCCATCTCCGTTGCAAACGGGATGGAAAGCCGCTCGCAGAGCGCCTCGCAGCACCGCTGGTCGTGTTCTGCGCGCGCACCACGGATCCCGTGGTTGAGGTGCGCGGCGAACAGAGCGCCGATCCTGCCCTCGTCGCGCAGCTCGCGCATCGAGAGCAGAAGCGCGGTGGAATCCGCCCCGCCGGACAAGGCGACAAGCACCCGATCCCTTGGGCTGCATCCGCAGGCAGCCAGTTCGTTTTCTCCGATCAGCCGCCGTCGTACCTGAGTCACCGCATAGCTCTCCAGAATGAAATATAGTGCTATTCTACCCGCATCAAAATCGTTTGACAAGGGCTGCGGCCAAAATACCGCCACATGTCGCAAACAATTCACGTTGCGTTGTATTTCTTCATGATTTTCCGGCCTGCATGCGCGCATACCGCATTTTGACTCCTCTTTACGCAGGATGTTTTGACACCGTTTGCGTTATCCTCTATACTGATAGAGCAATCTTTGGGAGGCAGCCATGCCGGATTCCATCCACAGCGGACATCGTGAACGCATTCGCGAGCAGTACAGGTCGCACGGGGCCGAGGCATTTCTGGACCACCAGTTCCTCGAGCTTCTTCTGACCTATGCTATTCCGCGCCGGGATACCAACGAGCTGGCGCACAGGCTGCTCGCGCGCTTTGGCTCGCTCGAAGGCGTGGTCACCGCGGAGATCCCGCAGTTGATGCGCATCGAGGGCGTCGGCGAGGGCGCGGCTGTCTTTTTGCGCATGCAGGGAGATCTGTTTCGCCGGCTGCGGCAGCATCGCCTCGCCGATGCGCACGGCTGCATCCGCCTCACATCCCCCGTGGAGGCAGCGCGGTACGCCGTCTCTGAGCTCTCGCTCAACACCTACGAAGCCGTGCTCGCCGTTTGCCTCAACGCCAAGAAAGCGGTGCAAAGCTGCGAGCGCATGCAAAGCGGCTCGCTGAGCGAAGCGCAGATCTACCCGCGCAACATCGCGGAGTTGGCTCTGCTGCGGCGCGCGCACGGGATCCTGCTCATCCACAACCATCCCTCCGGCGATCCGACGCCTTCCCAGGCGGACGCGGAGGCGACCGAAGCCGTCCGCGCCGCGCTGCGCAGCATCGGCGTGCAGCTGTTTGATCACATCATCGTCGGCGGCGAACATGCGTACAGCTTCGCCACGGGCGCGGTCATCGGCGTCTCCGGCGCGGATGCGGAGGTGCTTTCTCTTGCAGATTATCAGGCGCTGCAGGCGCAAGCCGCGCGCAGCGGCGCATTGCTGCGCGTGATGGAGCCGTATTAGAAGCGTAAGTAAAGCCAGCGCCGCGGAGATCGACTCTGCGGCGCTTTTTCATTTGAGCGGTTGTCCTTATCCCTGTCTCCTTTGCCCTTTTTCCTCGACGGGGCAGCTTTGGTCGAGCAGCCAGACAAATTCCTCCAGCGGCATGGGCCGCGCATAGTAAAACCCCTGAATCCGGTCGATCCCCAGCTCGCGCACGATCGTGTCCTGCTCCTCGGTTTCAACTCCCTCCGCAAGCGCGATCACGTTCATGCTATGCAATCCCCGCACAACGGTCTGCAGCATGCCGAGCGCGCGCGGGATCGTCGCGATGCCGTGAATGAACCCCTTGTCGATCTTGACGCACTCAAAAGGCAGCGTCAAAACGTTGACCAGGTTGCTGTAGCCTGTGCCGAAGTCGTCCAGATACACGCCGATGCCCCGGCGGTTGAGCTCCTCCATCGCCGCGCGCGCACGCTCGAGATCCTCCAGCAGCACCATCTCCGTGATCTCCAGCTTAATGCGCGACGGCGCGATATCGTACTGCTCAAGCAGCATTTCCAGGTGGTGGACGGTCTCGTCAAACTCATCCTGCTGCGAGGAGACGTTGATCGAAACCCAACCGAGGTTTGCATCCCGGTTCGCCTGCAGAAAACGGCAGGTCTTTTCCATCACCATCATGCCGAGCCTGGTCGCGGTTCCGTTCTCGATTGCGATCGGTATGAATTCCGCCGGCGAAATCGGCTTACCGTCGTCCTCGTTGAGGCGCAAAAGCACCTCTCCGCCGGTAAATCGGCGCTGGCGGATGTCGTAGACGGGCTGGATATTGAGGGAAAACCGATCCTCCCGCAGCGCCTTTTCCATCTGGTCGATCACATAGCTGCGCCGCAAAAACTGCTTTTTCAGCCCCTCCGTAAAGCGGACAGGCTTCTCGTTTGGGTCCTGCTTGGCAAGGCGCGTGGCATATTCGAGCGAAGCCATCACTTCGTCTACCCCGGCTGCATGCTCGGGGCAGCGGATGTCCGCCACAAACGCACGCAGTTCGGCGGAGCACAGATCGGTTTGCCATTCCTGCTCAAAGCGCTCCAACACCGCGCAAAACAGCGCCTCGTATGCCTGCTGCGGCATCTTGGCCGCAACGATCGAAAACTGCGCGCCGGAGGTGCGATAGACCGCCGTGCGCGGCTCGAGCTGGGAGAGGAATGCGCCGACGGCATACAGGAAAGCATCGCCCGCACGCTGGCCGAACTGTCCGTTGACTTGCTTGAAGTTCTTCAGCCCTACAAGGATGATGCGAAAGGGCGTGCGCCGCTGACAAAGGCGGCTGACGTCGCTGAGAAACGCCTCGCGGTTGGAGAGCTCCGTCAGCGCGTCGACACGCGCGCGCTGCTGCTGCCCCGCGATAAAGAGCGTCAGCAGCGAAAACGCGATGATCGTGCCCGTCAGTATGGTCCGGGGAAACAGGCACTGTACAACGCCGAGGATGGCCGCCATCGCTGGCATGATGTACAGGATCAGCTGAAACGATTTTTTCAGCCGTCTGCGCTCCAGCACACCGAAGATCACCGCTGTGAGGATGCCGACCGCCATAAACCCGATCCCCACCGCGTTGAGCGGTCCGGGGTGGTACTGGTGCGATTCGTCGAAGTAAAACAGCCAGCCGGTCGCAAGATTCGCGAGCACCAGCGCCGTCTCCAGCAGGAAATAGCAGATCGTTACGATGATCACAGTCCGCAGGCGCGGCTCGTCATACCGCCCCTCAAACATGGTGAAGTACGTCGTGATGGACACCATCGCCATCATCGCCGCAACCGAGAAGAAATAGAGCATGTTGACGTATACATTAAAAATCACCGGCACGCGCGCGGCGTTTTCGATGGAGTAGATCGATATGATGTTGTTTATGATCGCGGCGATCGAGAGGATCAACGTGATGCGAAAGCTCGTCTCCTTCGGCGAGGAGGCTTTTTTGTCAAACAGCATATAGACGCCGATCAGCGCCAAAAGAACGCAGGAGATATATTCCGGAACGATGATGTACTTCACGCCTGCGCATACTCCCGTTCGATTGATTCACTTATTGTATACTACACGATTGGTTAGAGAATTTCAACCAGTCTTTTCCATGTAACAAACGAACCGCCAATTTTTGTTATTATGTCGAATGACGGTCGCAAATGGCAAAGAATTACTTGCTTGCGCAAAAAAGCGCGCGTAAATGTTACGCGCGCGCCTGCCGGCCGAGTTGCATCCATGTCGTTTTATGCAATCATTGAGTAGAGATTATTCATATCTGTGCATCCGCAACGCGGCCCGCGCGCTCAATCTTCGCCTTCTCGCGCAAGCGAGAGCAGATACCGCCCGTACTCGCTCGCACGCAGGTCCTCGCCGAGCCGCTCAAACTGCTCATCGGTGATAAACCCGCTGCGCCATGCGATCTCCTCGATGCAGGCGATGCGGCGGCCCAAACGGGACTGCTCCTCCTCCACATACTTCGCGGCGCGAAGCATCCCCTCCGGCGAACCGGTGTCAAGCCAGCGCATACCGGGGCCGGGCAGCGCAACGTGCAGCTGTCCCATCGTGAGATAGGCGTTGTTGACGGATGTGATCTCGATCTCGCCGCGTGCCGACGGGCGAACATATTTTGCGATCTCGACAGCGCGGCCATCGTAAAAATACAACCCGGGCACGGCGTAGCCGGACTTGGGGTGCTCAGGCTTCTCCTCGATGCAGGTAACGCGGTTGTTCTCGTCAAACGCCACCACGCCAAACGCCCGCGGATCCTCGACCGGGTAACCGAAGATGGTCGCCCCCTCCGCGCGGTCCGCAGCAACGCGCAGCGTCCGCTCGAGATCTTCACCGCAAAAGACGCTGTCTCCAAGGATCAGGCAAACAGGATCGTCGCCGATGAACTCGGCGCCTAGAAGGAGCGCGTCCGCAAGGCCGCGGGGTGTTTCCTGCGCCTTGTAGGAAAAGCGCATTCCGAGCCGCTCGCCCGTTCCGAGCAGGCGTTCAAACGCGGGGATATCCTCCGGCGCCGAGATGATGAGCACATCCCGAATGGAAGCGAGCATCAGCGTCGAGAGCGGGTAATAGATCAGCGGTTTGTCATATACGGGCAGCAGGTGCTTGCCGATGGCTTCGGTACTCGGATAGAACCGCGCGCCTCTCTTCCCGGCGAGTATGATGCCCTTCCTTCGCGTCTCGCTCCGCCCTTCTCCGCGTTCACCGTCCGCCCCGGCGCGGCGCTGCGACACGCGGCTGACCACGCTCTGCTCCACAGGCGGCGCAAAGGGAAACTCGCCGACGTCGCACGTTTGCCCCAGGTCGGAAAGGCTGCTCACCCCGAACCCTTCCGTGCTCTCCTCGGGCAGAAACATCACCCGAAACGTCATGAAGATCAGCTGCAGATCCCGTAGGATCGAGCAGTTCTCGATATAGAGCATATCCAGCTTAAGCTTGTCTTCGAAGTTGGTGTTGTATTTTCCGTAGATCTGCGCGTAGCCGGTCAGCCCAGCCTTCACCTTCATGCGATAGCGAAACTCCGGCATGCGTTCGCAGTAGTAATCCACGTTTTCCGTCCGCTCCGCGCGGGGGCCCACCAGGGACATCTCCCCGTGCAGAATATTGAAAAACTGCGGCAGTTCGTCGATACGGAGCGCGCGCATAACGCGCCCAACCTTCGTGATGCGGGGATCTCCCGGCGTGGTGAGCAGCGCGCCGTTCTTTTCCGCATCCACGACCATGCTGCGGAATTTCAGCAGCGTAAACTTATTGTAATTGCGGGTGTAGCGCTCCTGCGTAAAGAACACCGGCCCGCCGTCCTGCAGCTTGATGATCAGCGCAGAGACCAGCATGATCGGGCTCGTGATCACGATGCCGATGAGCGAGAGGACGATATCGATCAGCCGCTTGACCGCAAGCTGCTCGGGCGTAAACGTATGGTCGCGGCACTGGTAGACAAGCGAATCGCCTACGATAGCCTCGTGCGCGTTGTGAAAGATGATATCCTCCACGCTCGGCAGCACATACAGCCGCTTGTTCTCCTCAAAGCAGTGCTCCGTCAGATCCAGCCGAAGCTGCTGCGAGATGTCGCCGAGAAACACCGTGGAATACGGCTCCATACAGCGCTTGATCGCATCCGCGCTCTGCGCCTCGGTCACGAGCATGGCGATGGTGTGGCGCTCCTTCATCAAATCGATCTTGCGGAATACCGCGGCCTCGTGCCTGTCCCGCGAGCAGACCACGATGCTCAGCCGCGCAGGGTAGAGCGCATAATAGAGCTTGTCCGCGCCAAAGTAGAGCAGCATTGCGGCCGCCCACTGCACCAGCGTCATCACGCCGATCGGGCCCACCGGCAGCAACTGCTTCGCCGTCAGCGAAAGGATGAAGTAGAAGATAAAGTTTGTCAGCGTCGACGAAAGGATATAGGCAAAAATCAGCTCCCGGTAACGCGTGGTGCCGATGGCGAAGCAGCGGTAGGTCGTTGCAAACGCGAGAAACACCACGAGGTAGAGGAACACAAACACCAAAAACCCCTTGAACCAGAAGTCGGTCTCGGGGTAATAATGCGTCGCCAAATACAAAAAGGCGCCGGCCGTAACCGCCGTGATCGCCAATTTACAGAGCAATATGATAGAGCCTTTGAATCGCTTCGGTGAAAGCCTTCCCACCCTGCGCTCCTCTTTTCGATCCGATATTTCGCGCATGCGCGCCATTCTTTTTTGCGGAATCCGCAGCGTCTGGCAACGATGCGTTTCCAATTATATGCAACGAGTCGATTGTAGCACGCGCGCGAGAATCTTGTCAAACCAACCGGGCGCGGCAATACCGGGCGGGCGCTAATGCAAAGGCGCGGGGTTTCCCCTGCGCCTTTGCACATATGCGGTAAGCGCATCGCCTACTGCTGCGCCGGCGTATACGCCGCCTTTACGTTGCCAAGCATGGCGTTCTCCGGCGATTCCGCCGTGAGCGCGGGCTGGTCGTCCGCCGCGGCGGCATACGTATACGCCGCGGTGGCCTCCGCGCTTGCCGCCGCGCCGCCGATGGCGATCTCTCCAGAGTAAAGTACCTGGTTTTCATAGCGCAGCGTACCCTCTACAAAGAACCGATAGGTCCCGTCGGCGACGCGCGCGCCGCTTTCATCCGTCAGGTCCCAAACATAGCTGAGCGAGCCGGAGTTCGGCGTTGCGCCGGTGACAGCGTCCAAATCCTTCGCGTTGGCCGCGTCCGCGCGCTCCACCCAAATAGGCAGCGACGCCGGCCGCTCCACATAGCCGCCCTCTGCGGTAAACCGGGTCGCAAACAGCGTCTTTACGAACGCGCCATTCTCGTCTTCCACCCATACGGCGAACTGGTTGGTCGCGTAGCCGTCCTGCTTCTGAAAGTCAAACGTAACCGTAACGGACTCGCCGGTCGTCGCCGCGGGCGCACCGCAGCCCGAAAAGATCAGCGCCGCAAGGGCCAGTGCCAGAATCAGTGATGTTGCTCTTTTCATGGTTGTATTTCCCCCTCCTGGTGAAAAGTTCCTCGTGTCGCTCCTGCGGTCGGGCCCGCCGCGCTTGCGTCCATCCGGCTACGCAGCCGGTGCTCGCGCGGTTCAGCCTGCAGGAGGTTCACTATCATTATAACAAACGCGCAGTGTGCAGCATGGTGAAATTTCGGCAAACTTTCCCCCGGCCGGTCCATCGTCCCCGCTCCTGCGCGCGCGACGCATCCGCTCAGCCGAGGCTTACGCCGCTCGGCGCCGCGTCCGGCATTTTTTCACGCAGACCCACGACGCAAATTTTCCCTGTTGACAAGCGTATTTTTCTTGGTTATAATATGTTTGCAAGTTCCGGAAACGTTTCCAGTATCGTTTCCAGTAACGTTTCCAATCGGGGCGTCACGCAGACGTCTCTCACGAACCGTTTCATCCGGCTTTCCAAACAATAAACGAAAAACCGAATCGACGGCAGGCAACCCATCGCCCGCATTTCGCCCCTTTCCGAGGCAGCGGCTTGTCCGCCTCGCAATCCCGACACCAGATAAAGGAACGGTTTCACCGGCATGACAAACATCAAAGACATCGCTCAGCACTGCGGCGTAGCCATCAGCACGGTCTCCCGCGCGCTCAACAACCACCCGGATGTGAGCCAGGAGACGCGCGAGAAGGTTCTGCGCGCGGTCAGCGAGCTGCACTACATCCCCAACACCAGCGCGAGAAATCTCGTACGCAGCAGCTCGGATACCATCGCGCTGCTCGTGCGCGGCGTCAACAACCCGTTTTTCTCCAAGCTCATCAAGGTCATCGAGCGCGAGATCACGCTGCGCGGCTATACGCTCGAGCTGCACCACATGGACTCCTCGGAGGACGAATTGCGCATCGGCGCGCAGCTGGCCAACGAACGCAAGCTCATCGGCATCCTCTTCCTCGGCGGGCGTTTCAACTACTCGCCCGAGGAGATGGCGCTCATCAACGTCCCCAGCGTGTTTTGCACCTATACCAACACGTTTGGCACGCTCGACGCCGGCTCCTACAGCTCCGTTGCAATCGACGACCGTCAGGCGGCGCAGGACGCAGTGGATGCGCTCGTCGCGCTGGGACACCGCAGAATCGCCATACTGGCCGATAATGAGGATGACAAATCCATCAGCGAGCTTCGCTTTCAGGGCTATAAGGACGCCCTCGCCAAGCACGGGATTCCCTTTCAACCGGATCTGGTCGCCTGCACGGGCACGTTTTCGGACATGCACGCCATCTACGAGGCGACAAGCCGGCTGATCGCACGGGATCGTACGTTTACCGCCATCTTCGCCATTGCGGACCTGATGGCCATCGCCGCCATCAAGGCGTTGAGCGACCATGGCAGGCGCGTGCCGGAGGACTGCTCCGTCGTCGCTATCGACGGTCTGGAGCTGTCGGAGTACACGCTGCCGACGCTCACAACGCTCGTTCAGCCCGCGGAGGAAATGGGCCTTTCGTGCGCCAAGACCATCGTCGAACTGATCGAACACCCCGATAAAAACCGGCAATTCACCTTTCAGCCCGCGCTGCGGCGCGGCGGATCGGTCCAGAGCCTGTGATGCCTCCTCGCCAAACTCATGTTTATACGCGTTCTCCAAAGGGCGTATAAAAATAAAGCAAAAAAGGAAGGAATCCAACAATGAAAAAGGTTATAGCCCTCGTGCTGACCCTGCTGATGGTCGCGGCCCTATTTACCGGCTGCGCCAAGAAGGACACCGCATCGGTCTATTATCTCAACTTCAAACCCGAACAGGATGAACAGTGGCAGGCCCTTGCCAAGACCTACACGGAGAAGACCGGCGTTCCGGTTACCGTGGTCACGGCAGCCTCCGGCACCTATGAAACCACGCTCATGAGCGAGATGGCCAAGTCCGACGCGCCGACGCTCTTTCAGGTCAACGGCCCGGTCGGCCTCGCCAGCTGGAAAGACTACTGCGCGGATCTCTCCGGCAGCGAGGTGTACAAGGCGCTCTCAAGCGACGACTTTGCGCTCAAGGACAGCGACAAGGTTCTCGGCATCGCGTATGTCATCGAGACCTACGGCATCATCTACAACAAAGCGCTCATCGCCAAGTATGCCGCAACGGACGGCGCGCTGATTCAGAACGCCTCCGAGATCAACAACTTCGCAACGCTCAAGGCGGTCGTCGAGGACATCCAGGCCAAGAAGGACGCGCTCGGCATCGAGGGCGCTTTCACCTCCGCGGGGATGGACTCCTCCTCCGACTGGAGATTCAAGACCCACCTTGCCAATCTGCCGATCTACTATGAATACAAGGCGGACAACATCGGCAGCACCGCCGCCATCAAGGGCACCTATCTCGACAACTACAAGGCCATCTGGGATCTCTATATCCAGAACGCAACGTGTGATCCGGGCGTGCTCTCCACGAAGACCGGCGAGGACGCGGTGGCCGAGTTTGCAAACAGCAAGGCCGTGTTCTATCAAAACGGCACCTGGGCCTATAACGACATCAAGGGCCTTGGAGACGAAAATATCGGCATGCTGCCGATCTACATCGGCGCCGAAGGCGAGGAGAACCAGGGCCTGTGCACCGGCTCCGAGAACTACTGGTGCGTCAATGCCAAGGCGAGCGCCGAAGATCAGCAGGCCACGCTCGACTTCCTCAACTGGGTCGTCACCAGCGACGAAGGCCGCACGAGCCTGAGCCAGGATATGGGCTTCGTAACGCCGTTTAGCACCTTCACGGCGGAGTATCTGCCGAGCAACCCGCTCATCCTCGCCGCGAACGACTATATCGCGCAGGGCAAGACCTCGGTCGCCTGGTGCTTCACCACGATGCCGAGCGAGGCCTGGAAAAACGGCGTCGGCTCCGCTCTGACCGCGTATGCAGCCGGCACGGGCACTTGGGACGGCGTAGTCACCGCCTTTGTGGACGGCTGGGCAACCGAGTACGCCGCCGCGAACGCGAACTGACCTGCCTAACCAATTCGGTGGAATGGGCGGACGCCGCCGGCGCTCGCCCCTCCGCCCGACAAAACCGGTTTTGTACCGCAAAAAGGGTGGACGATAACCCGTTCACCCTTTCTTTTCCGCAAAAACTGGTGTACGCTAAGGCTATCCGCCGAGGCGGACCGGAAACCCACGCTGACCGATTCTTTGGAAAACCGGAAAGGAGGGCGCATCCTTGGAGCGAGCCATCAAAAAATACTTCCCGCTGTTTGCTTTGCCTACGTTGCTGGCGTTTACCATCGGCTTCATCGTGCCGTTCATCATGGGCATCTATCTGTCGTTTTGCAAGTTTACGACGGTGACCGACGCGCGCTGGGTAGGATTTGAAAACTACGTCAAGATCTTGGGGGATGCGACGTTTGTACACGCGTTCTGGTACACCGCGCTGTTTGCCGTCGCTTCGCTGCTGATCATCAACATCCTCGCGTTCGCCATCGCGCTTGCGCTCACGCGCGGCATCCGCGGCACCAACGTCTTTCGCACGGTGTTTTTCATGCCGAACCTCATCGGCGGCATCGTGCTCGGTTACGTTTGGCAGCTGATCTTCAACGGCATTTTGGTGCAGTACGGGCGCACGCTGGTCTATTCGGAGACCTACGGCTTCTGGGGGCTGCTGATCCTCATGTGCTGGCAGCAGATCGGCTACATGATGATCATCTACATCGCGGGGCTGCAGACCGTTCCGCCGGAGCTCATCGAAGCCGCCAAGATCGACGGAGCAAACCGTCGCCAGGCGCTACGGCATGTGACCATCCCCATGGTGATGCCGTCCATCACGATCTGCACGTTCCTCACCATCACCAACTCCTTCAAGCTCTTTGACCAGAACCTCTCCCTCACCGCGGGCGAGCCGGCCAAGATGAGCCAGCTGCTCGCGCTGAACATCTACGACACGTTTTACGGGCGCACCGGCTGGCAGGGCGTGGGCCAGGCGAAGGCGGTGCTGTTCTTCTTTCTGGTGGTGGCCATCGCGCTCCTGCAGCTCTGGCTGACCCGGCGTAAGGAGGTGCAAAACTGATGCAGCAGCGCAAAAATCGCGCCAACTCGTCGTTTTCCGTCTTTTTCACGTTGCTTTCGATCGTCTACGTGCTCCCGATCGCCGTTGTGGTCATCAACTCCTTCAAGGAGAAGAGCTCCATCTCGCTCGATCCGTTCAGCCTGCCCACCGGGGATGCCTGGGTCGGCCTGCAAAACTACATCTCCGGCGTCAAGGAGATCGAGTTCTTTAAGTATTTCGGCTACAGCCTGTTCATCACGGTCGGCTCCGTGGTGGCCATCCTGCTGTGCACCTCCATGTGCGCCTGGTACATCATGCGCGTGAAGAAGCGCTGGGCGCAGGTGATCTATTACCTCTGCGTGTTCTCCATGGTCGTTCCGTTTCAAATGGTCATGTTCACGCTCAGCAAAACCGCGGATTTTCTCGGTCTGAACACCCCCTGGGGCATCATCGTCGTCTACCTCGGCTTCGGCGCCGGGCTTGCGGTGTTTATGTTCAGCGGGTTCGTCAAGGGGATCCCGCTGGAGATCGAGGAAGCATCCATGATCGACGGCTGCAATCCCGTGCAGACGTTTTTCCTCATCGTTTTACCGGTGCTCAAGCCGACCTACATCAGCGTCGGCATCCTCGAGACGATGTGGATCTGGAACGACTACCTGCTGCCGTATCTCGTATTGGATCTGAAGCAATATAAGACGATCCCCATCGTCATACAGTATCTGCGCGGCGGTTACGGGCGCGTGGACATGGGTGCGATCATGGCCTGCCTGGTGCTCGCCATCATCCCCATCATCGTATTTTACCTCTCGGCGCAGAAGTACATCATCAAGGGCGTGGTCGAAGGCGCGGTCAAGGGATAACGGACCGGCCGCCGCCGCTGCTCTTGCGCCGCGAAAAAAACGCGGTATAATGAAGCGATATTAAGTGAAACTGGTGCGGTTTATGAAGCGTTCCTCCGGGATTTTGATGCATATCTCCTCGCTGCCCTCCCCTTACGGCATCGGCACGTTCGGGCAGGCGGCCTACGGCTTTGTCGATCTGCTCGCGCGCGCCGGGCAGCGCTACTGGCAGGTGCTCCCACTCGGCCCTACGAGCTACGGCGACTCGCCGTATCAGTCCTTTTCCGCGTTTGCAGGAAACCCGTATTTCATCGATCTCGACCGGCTGGCCGACGAAGATCTGCTCGATCGCGACTGGGTCGCGTCGATCCGCTGGGGCGAAAGCGACCGGCAGGTGGACTATGGCGCCATCTTCACGCAGCGTTTTCCCGTGCTGCGCGCGGCATTTGCGCGCGCGAGAGAAGACAGCCGGCGGATGGATGCGCTCGGGCGCTTCGCCGCGGAAAATGCGGACTGGCTTGACGACTATGCGCTGTTCATGGCGCTCAAGGATGAAAACGGCGGCGTCTCGTGGGAAAACTGGCCGTACGACGTGCGCATGCGCGAGGCGTCTGCGCTGCAGTCCGCGCGGGAGCGGCTCGGTGAGAGCATGCGCTTCTACCAGTTTCTGCAGTTCCTGTTTTATGAACAATGGGCAGGACTGCGCGCTTACGCAAACGAGCGCGGCATCCGCATCGTCGGCGATCTGCCGATCTACGTGCCGCTGGACTCGGCGGACGTCTGGAGCGCGCCGCAGGAGTTTCAACTCGACGAGCAGCGCAGGCCGCGCTGCGTCGCCGGCGTCCCGCCGGACTATTTCTCGGCGGATGGCCAGCTATGGGGTAACCCCATCTACGACTGGGAATATATGAAGCTAACGGGCTACGCATGGTGGATGCGCCGCATGCGCTCCGCCAGCACGCTGTTTGACTGCGTGCGCATCGATCACTTCCGCGGGCTGTCGTCTTACTGGAGCGTCGCTGCGGGCGCCGCAACCGCGCGCGAGGGCGAGTGGGTAACCGGTCCGGGCACAGACTTTGTCGAGCGGCTCAAGGCGGCTTTTCCGGCGTTTGAAATCATCGCCGAAGATCTCGGCTATCTCACCGACGAGGTGCGCGCGCTGTTGAAAGAGAGCGGCTTTCCGGGCATGAAGGTGCTGCAGTTTGCCTTCGACGCGCGAGAGCCCAGCAACTATCTGCCACACACCTATGAGCGCCACTGTGTCTGCTACGCCGGCACGCACGACAACACGACGGTCGCCGCCTGGTTCACCGAGGCGGATCCTGCGGACGCAGCTTTTTCGGTGCTCTATCTTGGGCTCAACGAACAAGAGGGCTACGTCTGGGGCATGCTGCGCGGCGGCATGGGCTCGGTGGCCGATCTGTTTATTGCGCAGGCGCAGGACTATCTCGGCCTCGACGCGCAGGCGCGCATGAACACCCCCGGCACCCTCGGCGGCAGCAACTGGAGGTGGCGCCTGCTCCCCGGCGAGTTTTCGGTTGAGCTGGCCGACCGGATCGGCGAGATGACGAGGATGTACGGCAGGATCTGACGGCGAATCGCGATATCCGTTTTACCGAAGCAGTATGCAAAGGAGCCGCTTTCACTGGCGGCTCCTTTCTATGCGGCCGGCTCGTCAGGCCTTCTTTTTCACCGGAATCCACACCTCGCTGTAGTAGTCCGCCGCCGTGACGTCACCGGCTGTATACATCTCGATTTCGATGGATTGCGCCACCTCGTACATCCCGTTGGTCGGCAGCCACTCCGCGTAAATCTGCCGCGTCACAGTCTGGATGGCGCCGGGCATCGGGCCCGCGCACGCAAAGCGCGCCCACAGATGCGCAGGCACCTCGCGCGTTACCAGCCCCTCGGCAACCGACTGCCCCGATAGCAGTCTCTCTCCGATGAGATAGGGAAAGCTGCCTTCCGCATCTCCGTCGAAGCAGATGCCGAACATCGGCGTCACCTGCTTGCCCAGCCCTTTTTCGTCAAACTCCACCCAGAACTTCGGGATCTCCTGCATGCTGGTATCCATGTGGAACATCCGCTCCATCCCGACCACCGTAAACGCTTCCATCTGCTCCATCTTGTAGTTCATCAAATGCGCACCCTCCATCTTGATCGTTATCACAAGGGGGTTCTGACAGCATAGCCGCGTGCACATGCGCCGCGCGCTCGTCGGCGTCACGCCGTGGAAGCGCGAAAACGCCTTGGTAAAGCTCTCGGGCGTGTCGTAGCCGTATTTCAGCGCGAGATCGATCACCTTCCGATCGCCCGCGAGCAGCTCCTGCGCCGCAAGCGTCAGCCTGCGCGCGCGGATATACTCGCTTACGCTCATGTCGGTCAGCGCCGCGAAGACCCGCTCGAGATAGAAGCGCGAGAGCCCCACATGCCGCGCGGCTTGCGCGCTGTCCGCCTCGCGCAGCAGGTGCCGCTCAATGTATTGCAGCGCGGCATTCAGTCGCTCGACCAGCTCCATGCGCGTCTCCTCCGCCTCATTCGTCATCCGCCGTCTCCCTTGCAGAAGCTATCGTATCATCCCCTGCCGCCCGCGTCCTGTCATTTCTTGTCAGGATTTGTCCGGCGACTGCGTTTTTTCGGGCGCCTCGTTTTGCTCCGCGGGTTCGAACGCGATCTCGCGGACGCCGCGCTCAAGCAGGTGCGCTGCCGCGCCCGCGTCGTCGAGCCAGGCTTCGCGCTGCTCCGGCGCGAGAATCAGCGGCATGCGATCGTGGATAAACGCTATGCCATCCGCCGCCGGCGCGGTGAGGATGACGAACACCGGCGTATCCGCACCCGATTCGGAGCGATACAGTCCCGCGAAGGTAAAGAGCCCCTCGTGCGCGGGCTGAAGCCGGTATTTGACCTTCCGCCGCTCCCGCGTCTCCCACTCAAAGTATCCGCTTGCCGGGATCAGGCAGCGCCCGCCCGCCTCCGCGCCCCGCGCGGAGAGCATTGGAGCGCGAAAGGTGCTCTTCTCCAGCGCAGTCTCACTGCGCGCGTTGATGATCTTCCCCTTGCCGTCGAAGCGCGAGAAGCCCCAGCGCATCGCGCGCGGGCCGCTTGCGTCCAGTGCGGCGACCAGGTCGGTCGGAAATACCTCGCCGCGCTTAAGCGGATGCCCCTCCCCCGCTTCTCCGCTTTGGTAGAGCATCGCGAGCAGCTCGCGGTACTCCTGATCGTCAAAATCCGTATAAAAGCGTCCGCACATGCCGCCTGCCCCTTTCGCCGCTCAGCCAAGCCACAGGCCGATGCCGATGCCCAGCACGGAGCCGATGAGCACCTGCAGCGGCGTATGGCCGATCAGTTCCTTGAGCTCCCACTCCGGCAGCTCGATAATGGTTCCCTCCTTGATCAGGTGATCGAGGATGGCGGTGATCGTCACCGCCTGCTTCCCCGCCTCCTGGCGCACGCCGCGCGCATCGTGCAGTACGACGGACGTGAGTACAAACGATATCGCAAATTCAAACGAAGAGAAGCCGAACTCCAGCGCGGCCGCCGTCGTCATGGCGCAGACCGTCGCTGCGTGCGAGCTCGGCATCCCGCCGCTGCCGACAAGCCGCTCAAACTTAAACTCGCGGTTGACGATGGTGTATAAAACCGCCTTCACCAACTGGGCGATCGCCCAGCCCGCCAGCGCGGCGATCAAAATCCGGTTTTCCAAAATGGCATTGAGCACATACATCTCTCATACTTCACAATCTTCTTCACTTGCCGGGCGGATGCCTTTGCTCCCTCGCGGCTCACCTATTGTACAAAAAAGCCCGACGAAATACAATATCCGCCGGAGTTTCACCGTCTTTGTCGACAAAGCACGTCCTACGGGCAGGCATTGGGGCACGATTGTTAACATTCGCCCGCCGTCCTTGACATTTCCAGATCGCATGCCGTACGCTTAACAAATGAAAAAACGATTGATCGGCTTTGCCGTATTGTGCTTGTCGCTCATTGCGGGACTTGTGCCCGCGGAGCGTGCGCGCGCCGAAGAGAGCGACGAGCCGCGCCTGAGCTTCGGCGAGGATGGCACATTTACCGTGCTCATCCTTTCCGACCTGCAGGATACGCAGTTCACCACAAAGCTCGTCGTCAGCGGCGAAACGCATGTCTTGCAGGACTACCCTGCGGATCTGATCGTACTGCTTGGCGATCAGCTCGAGGGCGCGAGCCCCCTGCTGCGGCTTGGAAGCGGCGCAAAAAACTGTGACAACGCGCTGCGCACGCTGCTCGACCCCATCGCCGAAACCGGCATTCCATTTGCCGTGGTGTTTGGCAACCACGACTACGACGCGCCGATCAGCGTCCGCAAGCAAGCCGAGATATACGAGAGCTACGACAACTGCATCGCCGTCTCCTTTGGGAAAAACGCAACGGAGGACGGCGCGTTTATGCTGCCCGTCTATCTCAACGACAGCGACGAAAAAGGAATGGCGTTGTATTTCTTCGACTCCGGCTCTTATCTTGCCAACGGGGACTATGATACCGTTTCGGCGGAGCAGGTCGCCTGGTATGGCGAGCAGAGCGCCGCACTCAAGGAAGAAAACGACGGACAGGCGCTGCCTGCGGTTGCTTTCTGCCACATCCCCCTGCCGGAGGTGTACCAGCTGCTCACAGAGGTACCGAAGGGTACCAAGGGCGCGCTCAAGGGCGTCGGCATCGGCGCAGGCAAGTATTATCTGCCGGATGAGGACAATCTCTTCGTCGGCGAAATCAACGAAGCGCCCTGCCCCTCCAGCGAAAACAACGGACTCTTTGACGCGTATTTGGAGCATGGCGACGTCTTTCTCACCGTCAGCGGACACGACCATATCAACTCGTTCATCGGCAGTGTAGAGGGCATCGACATCGCCAGCGCACCGGGCAGCTCCTACACGAGCTATGGCGCGCAGGATGTGCGCGGCGTACGGCTCTTTCGCTTCACCGACCACAACGTGCGGGACTATGAAACGCTCCATGTACGCTACAGCGACTACAACACGCCTGCAAGCTTCGGCTTTCTACGCTACTATTTCAGCACCACCACGGGCATCTACAACGCCGTCAAAGTCGTAATCGGCGCGCTCCTGCTGATCGCCGCGATCGTCGCCGCGTTCTTCTATTTCACAAAAAAAGAAAAGGATGGAGACGCCGACGGCGGCGAGACCTTCGACGACGAATTTGACGACGAACCGGAGGAAGACGGCGCACAAAGCGCTCCCCCGGCGAACGAGTCCTCGCAAGCCGACGACGGACAATCGACTCCCGCAGGGCAATAGCCCCAGGAGATACATGCACCCGACGGAAAGGCCGCCCGCTGGACGGGCGGCCTAATTGTATGGAGTTGCCTTCTTATTGGTTATTTCCTTGAATTCATTTCAACACGCTTTGTTCTTCATTGGGGAGTTCCATCTGTTGTACATCTCTTTCCTTCTCGATGGCTGTCTTGTTCTTTTTTATTGCCCCGGAACGGATCAGGGCAAGTTTTGCACAGGCTGGCCCGATTAGTTCATACAAAACCGAAGATGACAAAATAATTGTCAACAGCATACTTCCCAAATTTTCAGGTAAAATTCGTTTGCCTAAAAAAGCAAGGCCAATGGCTACTCCCGCTTGCGGAATCAAGGCCAACCCTAAATAATTTCTTACTTCCTTTGTGGTCTTTGCGACAAGACACCCCAGATAAGCGCCAAGATATTTCCCCGCTATCCGAATAATAAAATATAATATGCCCACGATTCCCAATGTGCCAAACGAGCTTATATCCAGGCTCATGCCCGATACCACAAAGAAAATGGATAAAATAGGGGGCGTAAACCGTTCAACCTGTTTATACAATTCTTTATCTTTGGTCATGTTGATATATGTAGTGCCAAATAACATACAGGAAAGCAACGGGGACACATCTACCGCAGCGCACAGTCCCGCAATACCTAAAAGTAGCGAAATTGTCAAAATCAGCCGATTATCCTCACTCCGTTTAGGCGTCATTAGTTTCCCCAATATAATGCCGCTTGTAAAGCCGAGCACCAACGCTCCGACATTGTATATCATAGGCATGAGAACATCAGCGGCAGAAATGTTCGCCCCGGCGCTGGCGTTAACTACGGTGGTTGCCACGCTGAACACGATCAAACATACAGCGTCATCAAACGCAACTACCTGTAATAATATATTTACAAAATTGCCGCGCGCATGATACTGCCGTATCGTAACCATCGTGCTGGCTGGGGCCGTAGCAGTTGCGATTGCTCCTAACAGCAGGCAAAAGCTCCAATCCAAACGAAACAGGAAACGCAAAGATAACGTCACCAAAACTCCCGCCAGTAAGGATTCCAGCAGAGTAACGGCGATGACCCCAAATCCAGTTTCTTGAGATGACCCCAAATCCAGTTTCTTGAAAGGTTTCTTTTTTGAAGAAGCGGCCTACTCCAAACGCAATAAACGCCAAAGCAATATCGCTGATAAAACTCATATTGTCAACCATCTTGTGAGGAATTAAGTTCAACACATAGGGACCGATGAAAGAATACAATAAGGTGGTAAAACTCTACGCGTCATAAATCAAGCCTTTTACGTAGCTTTATGATCTAATAGGCAAGAACACCGATCAGCAAAACCAGTGTTCTCGTCTTTATGTTGCGCAGATCGAACCAAAAATCGCATGGGACCGTCTTTTGTAGGCGACACGATTCGACGGCGCGGTGCGGCATCTGGAAATAGGCGGCATGAGCAAAAAAAATCCGGAATCCGCATAAATTATGGGCGCACAATCTGTACTTTTGCGAATTTGTTTCGTATACTGGAAAAGGTTCAGCATGTCAGAAGCGCTTCGCATCTATGAAAAGAGCGAACCCTTTCGTCGATCGATTCCGGTTGTGCTCTTTGCCGTTCGCCTCGTTGGAAGCCCGGCGGCAAAGCGCGATATATCCTCCAAGAAACCGCCACCGCCGGATCGAAGGGCAACTAAACTTCGGCCATACCTATTGTAAAAAGCGTATATGCATCAGCTTATCTATCGTTTGGACAATCCGGCGCGGCAGGATCGCGTCGGCAATGAATAAGGCAGGTGGATCGATTTGAGAAACACGTTTCGAGGCGGCGCGCATCCGCTTCACCGCGTCGGCGAAGGCAAACTGCTCACGCAGGCGAGCTCCATTCGCGCGGTGGAGGCGGATATCGTCGTCATTCCCGTGGGGATGCACCTTGGCGCACCGAGCGAGCCATGCGTGGAGAAGGGGCAGCGGGTCCGAATGGGCGAGGTGATTGCCACGCCCGTCGGCGGATTTGGCCTGCCGGTGCACGCGAGCGTCTCAGGAGAGGTGCTGTTTGTGGAGGAGCGGCAAATGCTGCGCAGCAAGCCTGAGGTTTGCATCGGCATTCGAAACGACCGCGCGGACGAGTGGGTACCGCTCGCGCCGCTCGACGCGGCACAGGCGACGCCTGCCGAGATCATTGCGGCCGTGAAAGACGCCGGCATCTGCGGCATGGGCGGCGCGGCGTTTCCGACGCACGTGAAGATGACAGTCCCCGAAGGCAAGCGTGCCGAGGTGGTCATCCTCAACGGCGCGGAGTGCGAACCATATCTGACGGCGGATCACCGCATGATGCTCGAGCAAAGCGCGCGGATCGTAGCGGGGCTGAAGCTCATCCTTCGCGCCACGGGCGTGGAGCAGGGCGTCATCGCCATCGAAACAAACAAACCGGATGCGATTGAGCGCATGCGGCAGGCAGCGGCCGGAGAGGACGCCATCCGCGTCCTTGCGCTCAAGACAAAATATCCGCAAGGATCGGAGAAACAGTTGATCCAGGTCGTGACCGGCAGGGAGGTGCCGCGCGGCAAGCTGCCGTTGGATGCGGGTGCGCTGGTGTTCAACGTGAGCACCGCAGCCGCCGTCCACGACGCGGTCGTGCTCGGCAAGCCGCTTATCGAGCGGGTTACCACCGTCACCTGCGGCGTAAAGGAGCCGGGCAACCTGCTCCTGCGCGTCGGCACGCGGTATGAGGATGCGATCAACGCCTGCGGCGGCTTGGCAGACGGTGCGCGCAAGGTCTTTGCCGGCGGGCCGATGACGGGGCTATGCGCCGCGGATCTGGAGGCGAGCGTCACCAAGGCGACCAACGGCATCGTCGTTTTTGACGAAAAGCAGGCCAAAGCGGTGGAGGAGAGCGCGTGCATCCGCTGCGCGCGCTGCGTATACGTTTGCCCCATCGGACTGCATCCGTATCTCATGCGCTCCGATCTCGACCGGCACGATACAAATCGTGCCAAGGAGCACGGGCTGATGGACTGCATCCTCTGCGGCGCCTGCTCGTATATCTGCCCTGCGCGGCGATATCTCACCCCGGTCTATAAGGCGGCGCGGGAAGATCTGGCTGCAAAGGCGAGGAGGTAACGCAATATGGAAAGCAAAAAACGATTCGCCGTTTCCGCCGCGCCGCACATCTTTGATCAAAACACCACCGCGGTGCTGATGCTGGACGTCGTCGCCGCACTGATGCCGACGGTATGCGCCGGCATCTGGCTCTTCGGGTGGAGCGCCGCGCGCGTGGTGCTCATCTGCGTGGCGAGCTGTGTCGGGCTGGAGTTTCTCTGGGAGGTCGTCTTCAAAAAGCCGATCACCATCAACGATCTCTCCGCCGTGGTAACGGGTATCATCCTCGCGATGAATATGCCTGCCACGGCGCCCTGGTGGATGCTGATCATCGGCAGCGCGGTTGCGATCCTGCTCGTCAAGCAGCTCTTTGGCGGCATTGGCGACAACTTCGTCAACCCCGCCATCGCCGCGCGCGCAGTACTGCTGGCCAGCTGGCCGGCGCTCATGAGCGGCAGCGCGTTTGTAACACCTTTCGACGCGGTATCAGGCGCGACGCCGCTCGCGCTGCTGCAGCAGGCGCAGGAGGCCGTCTCGAGCGCAACCTCGGCGGCGACGTCCGCAGCGACGTCTGCCGCGACGAGCGTCGCCGCCGTGCCGCCATCGACGCTGGAGCTGTTCATCGGCCGCATTCCCGGTTGCATCGGCGAGGTGAGCAAGGTCGCCATCCTGCTGGGGCTTGCCTATCTGCTGATCCGCAAAACGATCACCTGGCATATCCCCGCGACCGTGATCGCATCGTTCATGGCGTTCACCTGGCTCTTTGGCGGAGATCCGCTGCAGGGCGTGCTGATGGGCAGCGTGCTCTTCGGCGCGGTATTCATGGCTACGGACTACGTCACCTGCCCCATGACGCACACGGGACAGATGATCTTCGGCGCTGGCGTGGGGCTGCTCATCGCCCTGATTCGCGCCTATGGTGGCTACCCGGAGGGGACGACCTATGCGATCTTGCTCATGAACGTGCTTACGCCGCTCATCGACCGCGTGACGCGCGGCGGGATTTACGGGGAGGTGAAGGCGCGTGCGTAACGTTTTAACCCTCGGACTCAAGCTCTTTTTGATCGCGGCCGTTGCGGGGCTTGCGCTCGGCCTGACCAACATGGTCACCACCAAGGCCATCGAGCGCCAGCAGCTGCAGGCGTCGGAAGCGGCACGCAAGGCTGTCTTGCCTGCGGCGGAGACGTTTACCAAGGCTGACGCGCCGCAGGGGCTCAAAGATGCGTTTGCGGGCTACGACGCAGCCGGTGTTCCGGTCGGAAAGACCGGAACCATCGTCGCAAAGGGCTACGGCGGTGAGATCGAGATCACCGTAGGCGTTGATCTGACCGGCGCGGTGACCGGCGTATCCATCGGCGGAGCAAACTTTGCGGAGACGGCAGGTCTCGGCGCGCGGGTAAAGGAGGCATGGTTCGCCGAGCAGTACCTCGGCAAGAGCGCGCCCATCGCGCTGACGCAGGACGGCGGCGAGATCGACGCCATCACCTCGGCAACCATCACATCCCGCGCGGTGACCACAGCGGTCGACGACGCGGTGCTTGCGCTGGGCAGCCTGACGCTGCCGACGGAGGAATAACGCAATGGAAGAACGAAAGCAAACGCTCAAAAGCGTCTTTTTCAATGGGCTCATCACCGAGAACCCCACGTTTCGCCTTGTACTCGGCACGTGCCCCACGATGGCTGTTACCACGAGCGCCACAAACGGAATCGGAATGGGAGCGGCGGCCACGTTTGTGCTCGTCGGCTCCAATGTGGTGATTTCGCTGCTGCGAAACTTCATACCGGATAAGATCCGCATCCCGTCGTTCATCATCGTCATCTGTACGTTTGTGACCATGGTGCAGATGTTCATGAACGCGTTTCTGCCCGCGCTGTATCAGAGCCTCGGCATCTTTCTGCCGCTGATCGTGGTCAACTGCATCATCCTCGCGCGAGCGGAAGCATTCGCGAGCAAGAATCCCGTTTTGCTCAGTGCGATGGATGGCATCGGCATGGGAATCGGCTTTACGCTCGCGCTCACGCTCATCGGCAGCATTCGCGAGCTGCTCGGCAACGGCACGCTCTTCGGCGCGCAGGTGATGGGCGCCGCCTATCAGCCGATGCTGCTGCTGATCCTTCCGGCGGGCGGGTTCATCGTATTCGGCCTGCTGCTGGCGGCGTTCAACGCCGTGAGCATGCGCGCCGGCAAGCGGAAGGAGGCGAAGGGCGAATGAATCCTCTGGTAAAAATCCTGCTGTTCATGTTCAGCTGCGTGCTGACGCACAACTACATCTTCTCGCGGTTTCTGGGCTGCTGTCCGTTTCTCGGCGTATCCAACAAGGTAGAGACCGCGTTTGGCATGGGCTTGGCGGTGACGTTTGTCATGGCGCTGTCGAGCCTGTTTACCTACTTTGTCTACTACTATGTGCTGGTGCCGCTGCAGCTGGAGTATCTCAATACGATTGCGTTCATACTCGTCATCGCCTCGCTCGTTCAGGTGGTGGAGATGTTCCTCAAGAAATCCGCCCCGTCGCTCTACAGCGCGCTGGGTATCTATCTGCCGCTGATCACGACCAATTGCGCCGTGCTCGGCGTGACCATCCTCAACATCACGGAGGAGTACGACCTGCTCTATTCCGTGCTCAACGGAACGTTTGGCGCGCTGGGCTTCCTCGTGGCAATCGTGCTTATGGCGGGCGTTCGGGAGCGGCTGGAGAGCGCAAAGATCGCCGCCCCGCTCAAGGGCTTCCCGATCTCGCTGGTCATCGCAGGGCTGATGAGCATCGCGTTTCTGGGCTTCTCCAACATGTTTTCGGGGGTGATGTAGGCATGGCGCAGCTTCTTCCGATTTTGTACGCCATCGCCGCGCTGGGTGGACTTGGCATCCTGTTTGGGCTGGCGCTCGGCCTTGCGGACAAAAAGTTCGCCGTTGTAACAGATGAGCGCGTCAGTGCGGTGCGCGCGGCGGTTGCCGGCGCGAACTGCGGCGCCTGCGGCCACGCCGGATGCGACGCTTACGCGGAAGCGGTTGTTCGCGGGGACGCGAAAGTCACCGCCTGCACGCCTGGCGGCGAAAGGACCGTAAAAGCCATCTCCGCCATCATGGGGGTGGATGCGGATGCGCTTGAGCCGATGGTGGCGCGTGTTTGCTGCCAGGGCACCTGTGAGCGCGTATCACCGCGCTACGACTACGGCGGGGTCGGTTCCTGCCGGGCGGTCAGCGGCATTTCCGGCGGGCCGAATGCCTGCGAATTCGGCTGCGTCGGCTATGGGGATTGCCTCGTGGTCTGCGCATTCGGCGCAATTTCAATGCTGGACGGCATCGCGATGATCGACGACGATGTCTGCACGGGCTGCGGCATGTGCATCTCCGCCTGCCCGCGCGGCATCATCAAGATGCTACCAAAGGATCAAACCGTCGTGGTCATGTGCCAAAACGAGGCAATCGGGCGCATTGCGCGGCTGCAGTGCAAGACCGCTTGCGTCGGCTGTAAACGCTGCGAGAAGACCTGCCCGACGGAGTCCATCAAGGTTGTCAAAGGAGTTGCTCGCATCGATGAAAGCACCTGTACCCGCTGCGGCGCATGCATCCCCGGCTGCCCCATGAACTGCATCGTCAACTTCTATGAACGGGATCCGGCGGCGCAGGCCGCGGCTACCGCGCAGGCGGAGCTGATCAACATCGAGATCAATTGATCGATAAACGAAGCGAAGCCCCACCCGTCAAGCGGGTGGGCTTTACTTTGCCCATCCGCAAGGTTTATCAGCGCGCAAAGAGGGAGCTGTTCGCTCTCGCGCCCAACTCCCTTTGCTTCTCTTGACTTGTCTGTATGCCCTCGCGGTCGACGGAGAGAGCTATTTCTTTTCGTTGATCTTGGCCTGCGCGGCGGCAAGGCGCGCAATCGGCACCCGGAACGGCGAGCAGGAGACATAGTTCAGACCGACATTGTGGCAGAACTCGATGCTCGACGGATCGCCGCCGTGTTCGCCGCAGATGCCGAGTTTGATATTCTTGCGCGTGCTCTTGCCCAGCTCGACAGCCATCTTGACCAGTTTGCCGACGCCTTCCTGATCGAGGCGGGCGAACGGGTCGGACTCGAAGATCTTCTTCTTATAGTAGTCGTCGAGGAACTTGCCCGCGTCGTCGCGGCTGAAGCCAAACGTCATCTGGCTCAGGTCATTCGTTCCAAAGCTGAAGAACTCCGCCTGCTCGGCGATCTTATCTGCGGTCAGGGCGGCACGCGGAACCTCGATCATCGTTCCGACCAGATACGGGATCTCCACACCGCGCTCGGCCATGACGGCCTTGGCGGTCTCGTCCACCGTGTTTTTGACGTACTCCAGCTCTTTGACTTCGCCGACGAGCGGAATCATGATCTCGGGCACAACCTCGATGCCGGTTTCCTGTCGCACTTCGATGGCTGCCTCGATCACCGCGCGCGTCTGCATCTCGGCAATCTCCGGGTAGGTGACCGCAAGGCGGCAACCGCGGTGGCCAAGCATGGGGTTGAACTCATGCAGGTTCTCAACGGTCTGCAGCAGGTCTTCATAGGTGAGGTTCATCTCCTTGGCGAGCGAGCGGATATCCGACTCCTCGGTGGGGAGAAACTCATGCAGCGGCGGATCCAGGAAGCGGATGGTGACCGGGCGGCCACCCATCGCCTTGTAGATGCCCTTGAAGTCGCTGCGCTGCATCGGCAGCAGCTTCGCCAGCGCGCGCTTGCGGGACTCGACGTCCTTGCTCACGATCATCTCACGCATGGCGGGGATACGCGTCTCGTCGAAAAACATATGCTCGGTGCGGCAAAGGCCGATGCCCTCAGCGCCAAACTTCACGGCAACCTCTGCGTCATGCGGCGTGTCGGCATTGGTGCGAACCTTCAGCGTGCGCACCTCGTCGGCCCACTGCATAATGGATGCAAAATTGCCGGAAACCTCCGCCTCGACGGTCGGCAGCGCTTCTGCGTAGACCGAGCCGGTGGAGCCGTCGAGCGAGAGCCAATCCCCCTCTTTAAGCGCCTTGCCGGATGCAAACGTGATCGTCTTGTTCTTTTCGGAGATAGCGGCCTCGGAGCAGCCCGCCACGCAGCAGGTGCCCATGCCGCGGGCAACGACCGCCGCGTGGGAGGTCATGCCGCCGCGCGCGGTAAGAATCCCCTCGGACGCATACATGCCTTCGATATCCTCCGGAGAGGTTTCCAGACGAACGAGGATGACCTTTTCGCCGGCTTTGGCGGCCAGCATCGCATCGTCCGCGGTGAAATACACACGCCCGCAGGCCGCGCCGGGGGACGCGGGCAGGCCGCATGCAACAGGCTTGGCACTTTTAAGCGCCTTGGGTTCAAAGGTCGGGTGCAGCAGCGAATCGAGCGAGCGCGGGTCGATTTTGGCGAGCGCCTCCTCCTTGGAGATCATGCCCTCGTTCACGAGATCGACGGCAATTTGCAGCGCGGCGGCTGCGGTACGCTTGCCGTTTCGAGTCTGCAGCATGAAGAGCCGTCCGCGTTCGATGGTAAACTCCATATCCTGCATGTCGCGGTAGTGCTTCTCAAGCTTCTCCGCGGTCTCGGCAAACTGACGGTATACCTCAGGCTGCGCATTTTTAAGCTCCTCGATGGGGCTCGGCGTGCGAATGCCGGCAACAACGTCTTCGCCCTGCGCATTCATCAGGTACTCGCCGTAGAGTTTCTTCTCGCCGGTGGAGGGGTTGCGCGTAAACGCAACGCCGGTACCGCAGTCGTTGCCCATGTTGCCAAAGACCATGCTCTGCACGTTGACGGCGGTGCCCCAGTCCGAGGGGATGTCGTTCTTTCTTCTATATACGATCGCACGCGGGTTATCCCAGCTCCGGAAGACCGCCTTGATGGACTCCATCAGCTGCTCGCGCGGGTTCTGCGGGAACTCCGAGCCCTTCTCCTTGAGATACATCGCTTTGTAGCGTTTGACGATCTCCTTGAGGTTTTCAGCCGTCAGGTCGGTGTCGAGCTTGCAGTGGTTATCGCGCTTGATCTGGTCAAAGATCTCGTCGAACTTCGCCTTTTCAACCTCCATCACCACGTCCGAAAACATCTGGATGAACCGGCGGTAGCTGTCAAACGCGAAGCGTTCGTTATTGGTGAGCTTCGCAAGGCCGACCACGGTTTCATCGTTCAGACCGAGGTTAAGAATGGTATCCATCATGCCCGGCATGGAAGCGCGCGCACCGGAGCGAACGGATACGAGGAACGGATTGGAGGCGTCGCCGAATTTCTTTCCGGCCTTCTCCTGCGTAATGACCAGCGCGTCCTCGATCTGCCGGACGATCTCGTCCGCAATCGTCTTTTTGTCCTGGTAGTAGCGCGTGCAGGCCTCCGTGGAAACGGTGAAGCCAAAAGGCACCGGCAAGCCGAGTCTGGTCATCTCCGCCAGATTTGCGCCCTTGCCGCCGAGGAGCGCGCGCATCTCGGCGCTGCCCTCACTGAACAGATAAACATACTTATGTGACAAAGCCTCTTCCTCCTTCGATTCTCTAACAAATACTTATTATAGCCAGTCCTGTGTAACTATGCAAGAAAAATCGCAGAACGTAAATCGCCAAGCATCCGGCTTGCATTCTGAAACCGTACTTTTATGCATCATAGAAGCTTGCTATCCTCTATTTATATACATCGTGTCTATGTTCGTTGCGCAAGATCGTCTTTTTTGCGCAGGATTTCCTGCAACATGAAGCCCACATTGCAAAATCCTGCGAGAAAACCGCTTTGCGCCGCACACTTGAATCAAGAGAAAAAAAGAAGCATAACCGCTTCCCATCGTTCCGAATAAGGTTACAAAACCGCTGAAAGAAAAGCTGAGAACCATGCCGCAAACACGTCTGATCACACAACAAATTACCGGGCATGGAAGCCTGTGGTTCGGAATGAGATAAGACGAACCCCGTCCACACTCTACCAGCAAGAATGAAACGGCAGGCACAGGAATGCCCGGCGTGCCGGGCCCCATGCGGTCAAATCCACGGCGATCGACTTCGGCGCGCCAAGGATAGCCCCGGTAAACGGAATCTGGTGACCTGACAGCGCCGAAAGCGACGGTACTGCCGGCAGATTCACGATCATTTACAGGCATTTCACAATCGATAGCTGAGCGAGCCGTTTTTCAGCGCACACTAGTCTACGATCTTCTCAAACGCGCTCTCGCTGTCGTCCTCCGAGTGGCTCGGTTTCTTCTTGCCGCGTGCGACCTGCCGCGGCGCGCGATCCAGCGCCTGCTCATGCTGGGCTTCAACCTGCGCGCGCACCTGTGGCTCCTCCTCGGGTTGCTCCCGCTCCTCCGGCGGCCTGCGCTTACGCGGCTTCTTCGGCCGCTCGCGGGGCTGCTCCAGCGCCGCCCGCTGCTGCAGCATCCGCTCCTGCTCCGCGGAGTCCAGCATGCGTTCTTCCTGCGCCTGCTCCTCGCCCTCTTCAGCGGCGACAGGTTCAAGGTGAAGCAGGTACGCCGCCACGCCGCAGATCATCAGGATCACCAGCGCCGCGCCAAAGGCTAGCAGCGCCGCATTGCGCACGGCGTACACCTCCGTCGTCGGCCGCGCGGCGATCATCGAAACCCCGTCCTCCGTGCGCCGTAGGCAGAGGTTGCCGGACTCGTAGAAAAACCCGTCCACCCCGCCCTGCTCCGCAGGAAAGAGGATATCGCCGCCGTAGGGCAGGTCGCTCGTGAGCGATTCCGCATCCGAGCGCATGAGCGCGCTTGCAACATGCGTATCGTTCCGCGTCAGCAGCACAAATCCTTCGATATCGCTTCGCCCAACACACGCGTAGAGCACGCTGACATCCGTCTTATCCGCCTGCGTCAGCGCGGCGCTCGGATCGTCCGCCGCGGCCATCGCCCAGGCAAAGTCCGTCTCATCGCCGAGCGCCAGTCCGATGCGCGCCGTATCGGAGGATGCAACCAGTTTGCCCTCGATATCCGCCACGTCGATCCGGTCGATGCGCAGTTGCTCACAGAGCGCAGACAGCGCGTCGCCGGCCAGCAGCGCATCGTCGTGCTCCAAAAAACGGGCCACGGCGACCGCCTTGCTCAGCAGGCTTTCTTCCTCCGCCTCGATCATCGGCTCAGCCATCCGGTCGTTTGCGGCTATGCGGGCGAACGCGCGGTCCATCAGCAGCGTCAGCTCCGCTTTGGCGCGCGTCTCCATCTGCCGGGAAAACGGCACAAACGCCGCAGCAATGCCGAGTAGCATCACACCGGCAAGCAGGGGTACCAGCCATTTGCGCAAAAACCGAACCATCTTCCAGACCTGCCTTTCGCGTCAAATTCGCTCTTGGTCCATCCGCTTTCCCCGCCCGGCGCATGGCCCGAGTCGCGGCAGTCCACCCTCCGCCCTGCGTCAGGTAGACGGGATGATCGAAAGCAGAAAATTCGCCTTGTAGAAAAACTCGCCAAAGAACGACTCGCTCAGAAACTCATAGAGCTTTGGCAGCACCGTCAGCATGACAGGTACGGCGAGGAAGATCACGAATACGATCAACACGCCGTGGATCAGGCCGACGCCGGCGCCGATCACCGCGTCCCCGCGCGAAAGCACGGGAAAGCCGCCGCGCCCGAACTCCATCCCGCGGATGAGAAAGCCAAGCAGCAGCCGCAGCACGACAAAGAGCAGCATAAACGCCAGAATGTTGATGACCACGCAGACGATGGTCTGGTTGAAGTAGTCGCCCAGCGTCGTGACGCCGCTGCTGCTGAATGCCTCCGACGCGATGTTCTTCATCACACAACGATCCATGGGGAGCGGCATATCCGCATTTTGCAGCACGGTGTGCAGCTGCTCGGAGGAGATGCCGGAAATCGGCGCGCGCGTGAGCTCTACATCTGTGATGGCGACGTACTCCGACCCCTCGGTATAATACAGCATCATCTGGAAGAGATCTTCGCTTCCCTTGACCAGCCCCGAAACGATCGGAATCAGCAGCCGACCAAGCAGCATGGAAACGACCGTGGCTCCTACGTTGAGCGCCGTGCTGACAAACCCGCGGTAGAGCCCCCCGAGAACGGTGATCGCCAGTATCAGCAGTATTGCGATGTCGATAAAATTCATGCGTTTGCCTTCCCCGTCGGCGCGCACCGCGCGCCTGCGTCAACCTGCATTCGCAAGATAATACATGCCGTTGCTCGAGAGCAGCAGCTTGGTATCCGTGAGCTTAACCGCAGCGTCTACGGGCTGCTCAAACGTCGCGGTGGACGAGAGCTTGCCCTTGATCGTATAGGTGTAGAGCTGGTTGCGCGAGGCGACCACCAGCCTGCTACCCATGATGAAGGCGCTTACGCCCTCGGTCGGCAACTGCAGCGTCGTCTCCACGGCAGACGGCTCCGTGTCTTCCGCCAGCGTGAGGATGCGGACGGTGTGGAAGTCTCCCCCGCGCGTGGTCAGCAGAAACGTCGGCGTACCGGAGGAGTCGGAGAAGTCCAGCACCTCGTAGCCGTAGATCATCGTGCGGTAGATCTCCTTATTGCCCGCGTGGATATAGCGGATGATCTGGTTGGTGCACACCACAAACATGCTGTTTGAGGTGATGTAGATCTCGTCTACCAGCTGGTTTTGCACGTGGATCATCCCCGTCACTTCCTGTTTGTTCAGGTCGTAGGTGGAGATCGTCGTCGTCGGCGTGCCGGCGTTTACGTTCAGCGCTTCGATCCAGAGCATCTCGCTGGTCGCGCTGTAAAACCCGAAATCGACGATGCACTGCCCCGAATAGGAAAGATCGTCTATCTGCTCACCGCTCTTGGTGATGATCAGCACGCTCTCCGTGCCGTCCTCCGCCTTGCGCAGAACGGCGAGGTGGCGCGTGCCGCACTCGACCTCTTCCACCTCTCCCGTAAAGGCGAGCGGGGTTTTCTCACCGACCACCTGCAGCTGCGCCTCGTTGAAGACAACCGTCATGGATTCGCTGCCGGACATACGGATGCCCGAGGCCCCCATGCCGTAGGTGTAGTTCTTCTTGCTGTCCGTCAGGTGGTAAAAATGGATCTTCCCGTCGGTCTGGTACAGCAGTCCGTCACCCGTGTTGATATAGGTCGCCGTTGCGGAGATCGGCGTAATATCCATCGACACGGTCGCTTCCTGGCGGTTGAAGATCAACTGAAAGATCACAAGCCCGACAGCGAGCAATCCGAGCGTGACCAGTGAAAAAATCAGCGTGCTGTTTTTCTTTTTCTTCCGTCGGCGGTTTCGGCTGCCTGCGCCGTTTGCCGGTGCATACGGCCGCGCGCCGCCCTGCTGTAATGCCATGCGTTCTCGTTCCCTATCCTTCGCTTGAGGGTGTGTTCCATCCGCGCCGGTCTTCTCCTGCACAAAGCGCGCTCCGCGTAAAAATCGCGGCACCGCGCCTGTTTTCACGCGGCGGTCCCCGGCGCAAAATACGCCGGATCAACGCCGGCGTGTTTCTGAAAACACACTTTAGTCTACCAGCACCCGTGCGTGCTGTAAAGCAAACTTTCTGTGTACCGGCGGTTTGCGCCCCGTCTCGGCGCGCCAAAAGAGCGCGGAGGATCCCGGCCGACCGAGACCCTCCGCCTGTTGGATCGGTCCGGTTTATTGGGGTACGATCACCCGCAGCGACTTGGGCAGTATCTTAAACGTCACGGGCGTTCCCGGCAGGATATCGCCGTCCACATCCAGCAGCGACGCCGGCTCGCAGACCGCGGTGAGTTCGCTCGCTTTAAAGTACGTCACATACTTCGTGCTCAGGTGCTCACCCTTCATGAACTTCGGCAGGATCGAATACGCCCTGAGTTTGGAGATGTTTGTGATCACGCAGATGTCCAGCAACCCGTCAAAGGGGTCGGCCTTTGGGGTAACCATCATGCCGCCGCCAAAGTGCGTTCCGTTACCCGCGGCGATGATCAACACGTCCGCCTCCATCGCGCCGCCCGGCCAGGTGATCTTCGTTCTGCGCGTGCTCAGGTGCAGCAGCGCCATGAGCAGCCCGCGCAGGTAGGCCAGCGAGCCGTTTTTCATGCGCTTTTTATAGATCTCCACATAGCGCAGCACATCTACGTCGAAGCCGAAGCCGGCTACGTTGAAGTAGAGCAGGTCGTTTGCCATCGCGGCGTCCATCTGGCGCGCCTCGCCATTTAGTACGATGTCGAGCGCGGCCAGCGGCTCCCGCGGGATGTGTAGCGGGCGGATGATATCGTTGCCCGTGCCGCAGGAGATGATGCCGAGCGGCACATCGGTGTTCATCATCGCGCTGGCGACCTCGCGAATGGTGCCGTCCCCTCCGAGGACGACGACCCTGCCCGCTCCGTCCTGCACCGCCTGCTTGGCCAGCTCCGTTGCGTGCCCGGCGTACTCGCTCTTCTGCGCGGAAAACGGTATGCCGCGCTCCGCCAGCGCATCCGTTACAAGCTGAAAGGCGCTCAGCGCCGCGCCGTTCCCCGCGACGGGGTTCCAGATCAAATGCAGATGAGCCTCCATACAACCCCCAAAAACGATTCTTTTTTTGCGATATGCAAGCCTGAATTGTCCCCCGTCAGTATATAGCATTTGCCGCGTCGTATCAACCCCGCCCGGGCGGGCAAGCGACGCTTTCTGCGCGCTGTACCGCCGCAAGATAACTTCGGCGGTTCGAGCAAGTAAGCCGAACCGCCGATTCGTGTGTCCCGCTTCGCCTCACGGCGAACCCGGGTATTTTCCCATGAGCTGCACATAGCCCGCCGCGCCGACCGAGGCAAGCAGCTCCGCGCGGTACTTTGCGCCCTGCGCCGTGCTGCCCTCGTAGACGGCCTTGCGTTCATCGCCGCTGAGCGTAGAGAGAAACGCCTCGCAGTTTTCGAGGGTCGTCTTCGCCGCGGAGCTCTGTTTGGAGCCGGAGGAGCCTTTCTTGTAGCGGGCGAAGAGGGCAAGAGCCGCTTCATAGGCTTGGTCATATGCGCTCTGCCGCCGCTGCGCGTTAAACATCTCGACCTCCAGCTTGCGGTCGTTTTCGCTGTCCACGCCTTCAAGCACGTACTTTGAGAGCGCCGCGCCATAGTCCGCCTCCAGCGAGGCGATGTCGCCGGCCTCTGCATTCTGCTGGCGGTTTTTCATGTCGGTCACATACGTGCTTGCCCCCATGCCGCGCGCGATCGCGTCCGCGTCGAGATTCGCCTTGTTCAAAAGCGTCTGCTCCTGCCGGTTCGCAATCGCCTGGTCGTAGCTGGGGCGCAGCCACGCTGCCACCGAGGTGCGGATCTCATCCTCGCTCTTTGCGTCATACTCCGCTTCCTGCGGCGCAAACCGTGCGTACATCTCGTCGATATAGGCGCTGAGCACGTCCTCGTCGCTGGCTGCCGCGCCGGCACTCGTACCGCCGCCGGAGGAGCCGCCGCCGGAGAGGTTCGTTCGTATCGTTTGGTCGGAGACGGAGTATCCGCCGATCGTCGTCGTTTTTTTGGAGCTAAGCCCCTTTTGGATTGCCATTTCGTTCTCCCTTTCTTCCGCTTTATTCCTCGGCGGAGAGGTAGTCCTCCAGCTCCGCCAGCTTCCGGTAAAGCGTCTCGAGATTTTGGTTGAGATTGCTTTCGTTCTGCGCAACGGCTATGTCAAACGCCTCTTTCGACGTGCCCTCCCCAGCCTTGCGGGAAAAGTAGACCGGAAAGAGCGCCTGCATGCCCGTCTTTTCAAATGCCATCGGTATCCGTCCCCCTTCGTCAGAGTGCGCGGCGCTGCATGTCCATAATCAGCTCCACCCCGCCGTCGATCGTGAAATGCGAGCCGTTGACATTGCGAAACACCAGCTGAAAGGCACGCCCGTCGCCGTTGAGTCCCAGTTCGAGGATGCGCTCGCTCCCACCCGGCATCAGCCGTTCGTTGTAGACCGTTCCGCTTTCGGTTACGGCCTCCACCGAGAGAATGCCGCCGCTGCCGCGCAGATACAGCTCCTCCAGCCGCTTGCCGACGGCCTTGCTGTCCAAATCGGTCATCGGCGTTTTCCAATAGGCATCGATGCGCACGCCGTCGTAGGTTTCGCCTTCCTCAAAGCGGCAGACATAGCCGTTTGCATCCAGCAGGTAGAGCGTACCACCGGCGGCATAGAGGCCGCTCGCCTCAAACCCGCGCCGCACCATATAGGTGCCGCGCGCGAGGTCGTAGACCAGCACCGCGTCGTTCGCGCCGGCAAACGCGCCCTCCCGCAACGCAAAATAAAGCCGGTCCCTACGCTCGGCGGCGATGCAGGCTCCGAGGTCTACTCCCGCGAGCAGCGTACGCACCTTGTCCGCGTCCGCCTTTCGCTGGACAGTCTGCCCATCGAAAAAATACATGCCGCCGGGGGTGAGAAAATAGAGCACATCGCCCACGCGCACGCAGGCCGTGTGAACGGGCTGCTGCATGGTGCCGTTGACGGGCTGAATGCGAAAGTTTCCGGGTCGGTCTCCCAGCAGGCGATAGAGCGAGTCGCGCTTGAAGATGAGCAGTTGGTTGCTCAGCGCGAAGAGTCCTGTGATGGGGTCGGAGTCGGTGCCGATGTCGACAAAGCCGCCACCTACATTCTCGCCTTCCTCCGCACTCGTCCAGTTTTCGATGCTGCGCGTGTCCCCCGGCGCCTGGCTGTAGTAGAGCCTGCCAGGGTTGCCCGCATCCCCCGCGGCAAAGAGCCGCGCATAATAGAGCTCCACATAGTTCACCGCGATGTCGGAAAGCCCCTCCGCGCTGCCAAACGCCTCGGCGGTTCCGCTCACGCCATCCCACTTTGCCATGCGCGCCGCGCCGCTCGCGATGAGCAGATATTCGGTGCTCGCGATCTTCACGGGCAGAAAATCATACTGCACGGCGCTCGCCGCCGCGCCGAAGTCGTAGATGCTATTCCATGACCCGGCCGCTTCATCCAGTGCGTAGAGCTCCGTCTGCGTTGCAACGAGGACCGTCTTCCCCTGCGCACGCCGCCAGACATAGAGCCTGCGCGCGTTTTGCGGTGCGGAAAACGCATATTCGCTGTCGCGCACGTAGCCGTTTGCCACGCTGAGCCTGCCGCCGAGCGTCTCCATGTTGCACGCATCCGGGCTCTCACCGTCGTTTTGACGGTTTTCCGTGATGTTCTGCGCGATTCCGTAGAACACCGGTATGCGGTATTGCCGCAGCGCCATGCCGTCTCACTCCCTTCATCGGTTTTCAATCGCATATGCGTCCAGCTCGCCGCGGTGCGCGCGCATCATGCGCTTTGCGGCGTTGTAGAGTTCAAAGCAGGCCCGCGCCGAGGCGATACTCCCTGCGTCACCGCTGGCGCGCTCGCGCCCCACCGCGTAGCCGATCATCGCGCCGTGGCACCACTCCGGCAGCTCCGGCACGTCGGTGTCCACCTTGAGTGTCGGAGGCATGTAGCGATAGGTAACGAGCACCTCTCCGTCCGATACGGCGGGCACGCGCAAGTGCTCGGTGTCGGCCCCGTAGTAAAACGGCAGCCGCGTGCCGCCGCGCGTGAGTGCAATCACCTTCACCGCGCTGCGCGGCAGCGCCGCCAGATCGAGCGCGCCGTTTACCAGTGCCAGTGGGTCGCTGCGCCGCGGCTGGAGTTCGCCCGTGAGGTCGATCATCGCGTCGTTGAGATACCGCGTGAGTTTGTCGCGCCAGCTCTCGAGCGTCTGCGCGTCCGTTCCGCGGTCGAGCTGCAGCAGCGCGCCCGTGAGCAGTTCCTTGAGCGTCATGCATGCGTCCTCCCCTACGAGACTTTCTTGCCGCCGCTCTTGCGGTAGGCGCTCATCCGCGCATTGCTTTCATAGCGCACCTGCGCGCTTTGCGCGATCAGCGCCGCAAGGCTTCGGGGCACGGCCACCGATTCGCCCGTGCGGATGCGGAAAAAGTGCCCGTTGATGCCGCCCTCCCAGTAGGCTTCTGCGTTTTCCGGCTGGATCGTGATGGTCGCTTTCTCCTCGTTTGCCAGGGCCTTGCCGGTTTGTGTCGCAATACTGTCGATCTGTTCCTGAGTGATGTATTCCATGGTTTCATCCCCTTTTCATTCTTACATTTTTGGGGAGAGCGTCCCCCGCCCTCCCCGTGTATCCGCGGTTACAGGCTAACGCCGTGCTCGACGCGCACGATCCAAAGGTTATTGAGAATCTTCGCCGTGTAGGCCGCGACCTTCGCGCCGACCGTTGCGCGCTGATCGAGCGGGTCGCTCGCTCCGCCGCTGCCGACGGGCTTGACGATGGTCTGCAGGCAGCCTTCCCCGTCCACGTCGATCACGCCGTAGGCATCCGCGCCAAAGACGAGCGTCGCGTGCACATCCGTCCCCTTTTTCGAGGTGGCGTCGACGCTGCCCGCGTCCTCGCTGTAGACCTTCGTGCCCGCAGAGATCGCGCTGGCGACCGACGCGCTGAGCGTAACGCTCTTGGCCGCGACGTTTGCAGAGGCAACGGTGTATTCCGTAGCGCCGATCTTGATCTTCGCGCCTGCGGCGAAATACAGCGCGGCCGCTTCCGGCATGTCCGTCAGGGTGACCACAGCGCTGCCCGCCGTGTGCGCGGCGACGCTCGTGTATACGCTCTGGCCAAACACTTTTGCTTCCGTGCTTTCGACGAAGACCACGCCAAAGAGCCGGCCGATCTCGCCAGAGTAGATCTGCTCCACGTCGGAATACTTGGAGACGTCCTGCCAAAGCGCGTCGCTCTGCAGGTCGTAGGTTGCATCCGGCGAACAGATGCAAACAAAATGCGGCTTGCGTGCGCTGCCCTCACCGGCGTTGTTGAACATGCGCGCCTTCGCCTTTTTGAGCGAGCGCACCGCCTTGCGGATCTCCGTAACCGTGAGCTTATCCCCCGCTTCCAGCGCGAGGCGGTTCGTCTTGCCGTTTGCATACTGCACGTTGGTCCCCGCGCACATCGCGTCGCGCGTGATCCATTCCACGACGGTGCCGAGCTGCTCGCCGAGCAACTCTGTGCTCTCCGTCAAAACGGGGTCAAAGCTGGTCAGATCCAGCAGGTCGCTGACCTCCACATATGCGCCGTACTGCTTGACCTCGGCTTCGATCTTGCTCTGAGCAAGGCTCTGCCCCGCGGGCGTAACGCCTTCTTCGAGCGCCAGAGCGTTTGCATCCGGCGCAAAGAGTTCGTAGCGGCGAAACTCCACCCGCTTTCCGCTGTTGCGGGGGATGCTGCGCTTCTGGCCGTAGCTTGCGTGTACAAGGCGGGTTCTCGCGGTCTCGAGCAGCGCGCGGTCATAGAACGTCTTGTTGCTAAAGGTGGTGCCGGCCGTATTCACCGTAGTGTTGCTGTTGCTCATGTTGTCTCCTCCTGTGGCTTAAAGCCTGGTTTTGCCGCCGTCCCGGGCGGTCTTCTTCATCTGCTGCACAAGCTGACGAAAGGCCTCGCCGCTCATGCCGCGGTAGTTTGTCGCGGCCGGCGCAGCGCTGCCGCCGCGCGTGCTCTTGGGCAGTTGGCCGCGCTCGCGCACACGGGCGCTCACGCGCTCCATCGCGCTGTTTTCCGCCTCTTCGGCGCGCTTCTCAGCCACATAGACGCGAATGCCCGCGCCCGCGCCGTATTCGCGCATCAACTCGATCAGCGCAGGGTCACTTGCCGCCGCCTCGAGATCGAAGCCCTCGGGCAGTCTGCCCTGCCCCATCAATGCCGATATTTCATCCACCAGCGCCTCAAACTCCGGATCGCTTGCCTGTTCGCCTGCCGCAGGCACGTCCGCCGCGGCGCTTTGCCGCTGCTGCATCGTATCTTTTATGGATTTCATGCGTTCCTCCCCGCTCCGCCCGCGTCTTGCGGGGGAGCCTTTTGTTGCTGTTGTTCCGCGAGCGCTTCCGCCTGCTCGCTCTGTTCCCTGAGCTGCTTGAGCAGCTGATCCTTTCCTTCAAACACCATGAGCTCTACGGCCTGCGCGGGCGTCATCATGCTGCTTTGCAGCATCTTGAGCGCCAGTTCGTTCTGGCTCATTGCGGAGTACTTCGTCTCCTGCTGCGCCTTGACCGAGATGTAGAATTCGATCGGCAGCAGAGCGTTGCCCGGCACGCGGCGCATCAGCATAACGCTTTCGAAGGTACGCTCCTGCACCGCCCCGTCAATCGTGACGTTTACCCGCCGCGTGAAGAAGTTGAATTCGCGCTCTACCTCGATCTCGAGGCGCACCGCATCGCGAAAGCTCTCATGGAGCATGCGCGCAATCATCCGTGCGCGCTTGTTGCTCATCTCCTGCATGGCGGCGATCGCGGAGGCCGCGGTCACGCCGCCCGTCGCCATCCCGCGCGAAAAATCGTTTGCACCGCTCTCCTGCTTGATGCTCTCGCGGATGCTGTCGATGTAGCCGATGATGTAGGCGGGCAGCGGAGGCGTGGAGAACCACGTCACGCCGCCAAGGCTCTCGCCGCGGTGCACCTCGCGGCTCCAATCGCGAAGATCCTCGATGTCAAACCCGCTGGCCTCGGTGACGAGCAGCTTATTGTGGCTCGCCATCAGTGCGTTTTTCAGCACGATCTGGTCGAGCTTGTCCGCATACCTTTGCTGCGTTTCAAACATGTCCACAAGCCCGAGGCCGAGACAGGATCCCTTGCGCACGAACAGCGGCGTGATCAGAAACGGATACAGTCCGTGTTCAAACAGTCCCTTCGGCTTCGTGTCCCTGCTGTCGCTGAGCACGCGGTTGCCGGCGATCTGCGCCATGTGCACGCTCGCGCGCTCCGTCTGCGCATCGTACTCGCGCCACCAATACTCCAGAAAGAGCATCGCGCCGCTGCGGTCTCCGTGGAGGATTCCGTCCTCCACCGCGTCCGGCGTGCCGAATGCGTCCGCCGTGAGAAACGGCGCGGATTCGGGAAACCGGGATTGGATGAACTCCCGTGTTTTGAGCGAGATCTTGAATACCGCGCGGCTCTCCTGGGCGTCTGCCGCCAGCGGATCAAACAGGATGCCCCTCGCGTCCACATAGCGGATGAAAGCGCCGCCCAGCCCGCTGTTGAGCGCGTTGTCGTAGCCGACCTCCTGTACGCAGTAGCCGCCGACCAGCAGGTCGTGCACGAGATTTCGATACTCCTTTACGTAGCCGTCCGCGTCGTGGTTCTGGCGGATGATGGCCTCGATCACGCGCGCCACGTCCCCGTCTATCGGGCTCTCCGGCAGGATCACCGCCTCCGGCACGCGGTCCAAAAGCTCGGCCTTGATGTTTTCCACCGTGCTCTGGATGATCGGCGTCACAGGGCGCGGCTCGTTTCGATCCAGCCGCGGCACATCGTGCCAGTGGTCGCCGCGGTACATCCGTTCGCAGTTCTCCAGCCGCTGCCACTCGCCGGTGTACGCCCCGCGAAACTCGCGAAACAGCCCGTATGCTTTCTCGCAGAGCGCGCGCTTTCGCTGCCCTTGATCTGTTCCTTTCATATCGTTTCCTCCTTGGAAAATTCCCTGTCTACAGTCTGGTGAATCCGTCCGCATGCGCTTCACCCCCTGCAAATGGGTCATAGGCGCGCGCTTTGTGTTTCTTTGGCTCGCTCGCGGCGGATGGCCTCGACATCAGCCCGTAGCGCAGCGCTTCCGGTGCGTGGTCCTCGCAGTTGGAGCCGACGTCTTCGACGAAGCGCTCGTCGAAGGTCAGCGCGGGCAGCGTGCGGATCAGGTTTTCGCAGGTGCGAAAGATCAGCAGCCTTGGCTGCCCGTCGTCCCCGTCGCCCATGTATTCGCGGACACGCTGCCAGCCGGGGATTCTCGCGTTGTCCGCGCGGATGAGCGGCACCCCGCCGTGGGCGAATACCTCTGCGATGCTCATGCCGCCGATGTCCCCGCTCGCGCTCATGCCCCGGCTCTGCCAGGCGTCCGGCGATGCAGCGGTGTATGCGATCCGCTCGTCTCCCGTCAGTTGACGGATGCGCCGGGCCGTCTCGCTGGAGAGCACGCGGCGTTCGTAGTATTCGCGGTAGACATACACCCGCCCGCCGGGCGCCACGGCAAACCAGAGCACCGCGCAGGGGTCGTTGTAGCCCCAGTCCATCGCGCGGAACCTGCGCCAGGATTTGGGGATTTCCAGCGGCGCAACGACGTGCCGCTCCCTCGAAAACTCGCCGAAGTACTGCCCCGCCAGCACGTCCCAGTCCCCGTCCAGGTGAGCGCGCCGCAGCGGCTCCGGCAGGTTTTCGAGGGTGATTACATAGGATTTGTCCCGCATCAGGACCGGGTTGTCCGTCACGCGCGCCGGAATAAAGACGTAATCCTCCGCTCTCTCGCTTGCGCGATACCTGCGGTCGATGAAGAGGCGCTTGACCCATGCGTGTCCCACGCCGCCGGGATTGCATGTGTAGTACATGCGCGGCGAAAAGTCCGCGCGCACCGAGCGGTTGCAGGTCGAGATGAACTGCATCTGGCTCTCGGTGAACTGGGTGGCTTCCTCCAGTCCGATCACGTCGTATTCCTGCCCCTGATAGCGGTATACATCCTGCTCATTGTCGCAATAACCGAGTTTGATGCGGCTGCCGTTCGGAAACGTGAATACGCGTTGCGTTTGGTTGTAGTCTACAAACCCTGATAATTCCGTCTGCATCAGCCGCACATGGTTTTCGGTCAGCTCCGAGAGCGTCCTTCGGAGCAGAAGGAGTTGGAGTCCCTCATAGCGGAGGGCGAGCAGCACGAGTTTTCTTCGCATGGCCCAGCTTTTGCCGCCGCCGCGCGCGCCGCCGTATGCGGTGTGCCGCGCCTTGCTTTCGAAGAATTCCCGCTGACGCGGATTTGGATACCCCTTTAGTTGGAATTCCACGTCACTCACCCCAGCCTTCCCGGTCCTCCAGCACGATCACGATCCTGCTCTCCTCCTCGCCCGGCGGCAGTTTTTCGCCGGTGCCAAGCTCCTCGAGCAGTTTCGCAGCCACGCTGTACTGGAGCTCCCCCAGCAGCGCGTGCTCTACGATGTAGCGCCCAATCCTGCGGAGCGCGTCGGCAAAGTGCCGGTTCTCCGCGCCGTCTTCCCCCTTCCGGCCTTTCGCGAGGATCTCGCCCTGCGGTATGGCGAGGTGCTCGCTCAGACCAGCAAGCGTATACGGCGTTTGGCGGATGGTCACGCCGCCGTTTTTCAGCGTAACGCGCTCCGCCGTCGCATCGCATGCGGCAAAATACGCTTCGATCTTGCCCTTGAGGTTCTTGGGTTTGGCCGGTTCCATTCGTTCGTGCTCCTTTCTTGCGCGGCGGCAGGTATTTCGAGGCGTTTCCCGCCGCCAAAGACAGCGTAAAGCACAACCTCCATCGAAAATTACGAGAAATCCCGATTTACATGTTTCCGATAACTCATGTCTGTGCACCCCAAAAATAAACGCACCCCGACGCGCGTGTGCGTTCGTCACTTTCTCCCTTGTCCGCTTTGTGGTATGATTGGATAATTTCAGGCGGACGGCATACTTCCAAGCCGCCGCCCGGAGCCGCAATGCAGCTCTGAAAGGATAAACTACTATGAAAAAGACCGCTTTTATCGCCTTCGCCGCCGCCTTTGTATTCGTCCTCACCGCGTGCCAAAGCGCGGCAGAGCAATCTGCGCAGCCGGCCGGATCCCCTGTGCCGACCATCACCGCAGAGCCGACCGCAGAGCCGGCGCAGCTTCCGAACCCGGTCGTCGAAGTGGACGGCGCCGCGGATTTCTCCGATCTCGGCTTCATCATTACGCCGCATCAACAGGCTGACAGCGCCGTCTACAGCATCATCGGCGGCACGCTTGCGCAGATCGTCTTTACGCTCGACGGGCAAACATTCACCTACCGCGCGGAGCAAACGACGCAGGATATCTCCGGTGTCTATGAGACGTTCGACCCCCTGCCGCAGTCGCTTGATCTGGCAGGCCCCGGCTTCGAGGTCACCGTGCTTGTTCGCACCATAGACAGCGGTGCGCGCGGCGCGCTGGCCGAGTGGGAATATGAGGATATCCGCTACTCGTTCTACACGCCGGACAAAACGGACTTCGACCAACTGACGGACGTGCTGCTGCCCATCATCTACAACGACCTGCCGTTCGCCGCCTGCTGCGGCTGATCGCGCTTTCATTCCCTCACGCGCCCGCGCGTCAACCAGCGTTTTGCTTCCCGTCGATCCCGCTTCTTTGGTTCAAAACGGACGAAGCGGGGTTTTTCGCACCCCGTGCCGCCGCTGGAAAAGATCTGTCCTCCGCCGTGCCCCTTCCGCCGTTTTGGCTGTTCATGCACGCGGATTTCCTATATACTGTATGTATCCTGCATATCATTGGAGGTGCCGACTTGAACGCAAGACAAACATCCGCGCTCGCCAAAGTATTCGCCATTTCCGGCGCAGCTTTGCTCTGTGGATCGGTGCTGTTTACGCTCGCCTCCGCGCTCGTCGGCAGCATCCAAAACGGCGCTCTGCTGTTTGATACGCTGATGCTCGTGCAGCTGTTTCCCCTGGTCGCGCTGGGGCTGGCGATGCTCGTGCTCGCGAGCCTGCTTACGCGCATATTTCGCAAGTGGTTCGGCTGGGGCGCCGTCGCCGCGCTGGCGGCGCTTGCCTGCGCACAGATCTTTCTGCGCGCATACGATCTGACCGCCGCCGCAGCGGCTATCAACGAGGCGGTCTTCGCCGTCGTCATCGCATCCGTTGCGGTATATGGCGTCGTCATTGCGGCGCTTGGCGTGCTGGGCGTCTTTCTGGTCAGGCGGCTGTTTCAGCGGCAGGCAAACACACAGCCGCAGAAGGAGTAAACGGCTTATGGAACTCTCCCAATCCAATACGATCTACCTTGCAGGCGGCTGCTTCTGGGGCATGGAAAAGCTCATGCAGTCCATCCTCGGCGTGCTCGACGCAGAGAGCGGCTACGCCAACGGCACGGGTGAGCGGGACGCGACCTACGAGGTCGTCTGCTCCGGAAAAACCGGTTTTCGAGAGACGGTGCGGGTCGTCTACGATCCTGCGCGCGTGAGTCTGGATCATCTGCTGTTCGCCTATTTTTCCGTGGTGGACAAGACTGCGGTCAATCGTCAGGGGCACGACGTCGGCACGCAGTATCAGGCGGGTGTCTATTATGCAGACGAGGCGGCGCGCGCTGTCGTGGAGCGCATCGCAGCCGTCGAGCGCGCGCGCACACCCGGCTTCGCCGTGGAGATCGGCCCGCTCATCAACTTTTTTCCCGCCGAGGCCTACCATCAAGACTATCTGGATAAAAATCCGGGCGGCTACTGCCACATTCCGCTCGACGAGATCGCCCGCCTTTCCGGCGCAACGATCGACGCCGGGCGCTATCCGCGGCCGGATGAAGCACAGTTGCATGCGCTTTTAACGCCGGAGCAATTCGCCGTTACGCAGCAGAGCGCAACCGAGCGCCCGTTTTCGAGCGCGCTCTATGGCAATAGCCGTCGCGGGCTGTATGTCGACGTCGTCACCGGCGAACCGCTGTTCACCTCCGACGATATGTATCGTTCCTCCTGCGGCTGGCCGTCGTTTACGCAGCCGATCGAGCCGCCGGTGATCGTAGCGCGCGCGGACGGGAGCCACGGCATGCGGCGTGTGGAGGTGCGCTCCCGCGCCGGAGATTCACACCTCGGGCACGTGTTTGAGGGCGATCCCGAGTCGCCAAACGGCGTGCGATATTGCATCAACGGCGCCGCGCTGCGATTCGTTCCGCTGGAAGAGCTGGAAGCGCAGGGCTACGGCTACCTGCGCGGAAAATTCAACGCATAGCGCCGATCTGCGCGGTAAAAAACGCAGACAAATCGCAACAGCCCACCCAAAAACATGATTTTTATCAGGGTGGGGAGAGCAAAGCGCGCCATTTTGTGCTATACTGCCAATGCGCGCTTTTTGCGCGTATCCCAGCAGGTTTTTACGGAGAAGCAGATGATCTATCTCGACAACAGCGCGACCACGCGCGTTCTGCCGGAGGCGGCGGACGCGGCCTGCCGCGCCATGACCGAGCAATTCTATAATCCCGCCGCTGCTTACGGGCCGGCCGTTGCCGTCGAAAAGGCGGTCGACTCCGCGCGCGCGGCCCTTGCCGACGCGTTTGGTTGCGCGCCGGTTGAAGTGCTCTATACCTCCGGCGGAACGGAGTCCAACAACATGGCGATCTTCGGTGCGCTCAAGCCGCTGCGCGGCAGCAGGCACATCGTCGCATCCGCGGGAGAGCACCCTTCGGTATACGAGGTTTTCCGCTCGCTGGACGGCGCGGCGGATACGCAGATCGCCTTTGCCACTCTCCGTCCGGACGGCTCGGTGAATCTCGACGCGCTGGCAGAAACGCTTTCGCAGGACACCGCGCTGGTGAGCGTTATGCATGTCAACAACGAGGTCGGCGCAGTCAACGACCTGGCCGCAATCGCCGCGCTGGTTCGCCGCCGCGCGCCGTCGGCGCTGCTGCATTCGGACGGGGTCCAGGCGTTTTGCAAGCTCCCGTTCACCAAGCCTCCCGTTGATCTATATAGCGTCAGTGCGCATAAGTTTCACGCGCCGAAAGGCGTGGGCGCGCTGCTGGTTAAAAGCGGCGTCCGGTTTGCGGGCGGGCAGATCGGCGGCGGGCAGGAAAGAAACCTGCGCTCCGGCACTACAAACGTACCCGCCATCCTCGCGATGGACGCCGCTCTGGCGCAGTATCGGGCGCATCAGCAGGCGTGGATTTCGCATATGCGCGCCTGTAAACTCCGTCTCTGGAAAAACCTCGGCGCAATCCCGGATGCGCTCGTCAACGGCCCCGCGTCGGAGGACGGCGCCCCGCATATCCTCAACGTCTCCTTCCCCGGCATTCGGGGCGAAGTGCTGGTCAACGCGCTCTCCGAGCGGCAGATCTGCGTCTCCACCGGCAGCGCCTGCTCCACCCATAAAAAGGGGCAAAACAGGGTGCTGGCCGCGATGGGTATATCGGGGGCGCGCGCCGAGAGCGCATTGCGCTTCAGCCTCAGCCCCTTCAATACGCTGCAGGAGATGGATGCCGCGGCGCAGGCGCTTGCTGAGCAGGTCGCATTTCTTCGCCGCTTCCAGCGCAGGTAGCCGCCCTGCTCAACACTGAAAAAACTACAGTTTTGGAGAACGCTATGGAACCAGTCATGCTCGTCCGCTATGCGGAAATCCATCTCAAAGGGCTGAATCGCCCCTATTTCGAGCGCAGCTTGATGAAGCGCATCTCGCTCGCCCTGCGCCCGTTGCCCGTCCGGGTGGTTCGCGAGCAGGGTCGCGTGTTCGTTTTCGGCATTCCGGCCGAGCAGATGGACGGCGCCGCAAACCGCCTTACCCGCGTATTCGGCATCCATTCCGTCAGCCCTGCGCTGGCGGTGGAGAAGGATTGGGAGCGGATGGTCGATGCGGCCAAGGTGCTTGTCGCCCGCCGGATCGAGGGGCTCCCGCAGGCGAGCTTTAAGGTGATCGCGCGCCGCGCAGACAAGCGCTTTGCCATGCGCTCGCAGGATATCTGCCGCACCATGGGCGGGTTGCTGCTGGAGGCGTTTCCCGCCCTGCGTGTGGATGTGCATCAGCCGGACTTTATCGTCGGCGTCGAGGTTCGTCAGGAGCAGGCCTTTCTCTTTGCCGAGGAAAAGCTCGGCGCAGGCGGTATGCCGGTCGGCACCAACGGCCATGCCATGCTGCTCATCTCCGGCGGTATCGACAGCCCCGTCGCCGGGCACATGATCGCAAAGCGCGGCGTGCGCATTTCTGCCGTGCACTTCTACAGCTACCCCTACACCAGTGAGCGCGCGCGGGAAAAGGTGGTCGATCTGACGCGCATTCTCGCCGGCTATGCAGGCGAGGTCGGCCTGTATCTGGTTCCGTTTACCGAAATCCAGCTCGCCATCTATGAACAATGCCCGAAGAGCGAAACGACGGTCCTCATGCGCCGGCTGATGATGCAGATATCCGAGCGCATCGCCCGCTCCTGCGGCGCGCAGGCGCTCATCACCGGCGAATCCATCGGCCAGGTGGCCAGCCAGACCATCGAGAGCCTGACCGTGACCAACGACGCGGTCTCCCTGCCGGTCTTTCGCCCACTGATCGGATTCGACAAAGAGGAGATCGTCACGCGCGCCAAGGCGATCGGCTCCTACGAAACCTCCATCCTCCCGTTTGAGGACTGCTGCACCGTGTTTGTGCCGCAGCACCCCGTCACGCGGCCAAAGCTGGAGGATATCCGCCGCAGCGAATCGCTCCTCGATTTTTCGCAGATGATCGAGGCCGCGATCGCAAACGCGGAGTATCTGCAAATCGGGTAACCGGAGCCTCCCCCCCCGATTTTACACAACATTCACAGCAGGCAGGCAGGCATCGTAGTATACTGTAGGTGGTGAGCGATGCCCTGCTTGCCCGGATTGTTTTTGGAGGGAGTATCGATGAAGTTTGTTTTTCGCCTGATCGGCTTTCTGGTGGTGCTGCTCATTTTGCTGATGGCGGTGCTGTTCTATCTTGACAGCAAGGATCTGCTCAGCGGCAAATTGGAGCGGCTCATCAGTCAACTGCATGTGCTTGGCAGCGAAGCCTGGCAGGAGATTCTGTATTTTATGCAGGATTCCGGCATCGCGGAGGATGCGGCGGGTCTTCTTGACCAAGGCGCGGATTATCTGCGGGATACCGTCTCGCCGCATGAGACCAGCAAGCCTGGCTCGGAGGCGTTTGATACGCCGGTGCCGGCCGCCACCCCCGCAAGCTGATGCGATTTTTTCCGGCATACGGCAAAGGCCGCCCCGTTTGGGGCGGCCTCAGTTGACTATTTAGGCTCTCCGCTTGCTTCCTCCGCTCAGGATGGAATCTGCGGAATCGCGATCTCCGGCAAAAACGAGCGCAGCCACGCAACGTATACCAGCGTCTTTTGATGCAGCTGTTTTGCCAGCGCTCCGTCCACAAAGCGGGATGAGATGTTCTTATAGGAAAACGGGTAATCGGACATGTAGTAAAACATCACGTCCATCAGATAGTCTTCGCAATCGTTTTTGCGTTCCTCAAAGCGCGCCTTGTCCGCCTCCGCGCGAAACGCTTCGCTTGCCGTAACCTTGAGAAAAAGGAAGTTGACGTTGTGCGTCTTGGGCGGCTCCGCGCCAAGAAAGTAGACGTACATCCCCTTGAGTTGCCGCTCTACCGCCTGCTGACAGAGGTAGGCGACGTAGACCCACCGCTCGCCCTGAAGCAGGACATCGATGGTGCCGATGTCGTAGTCAGACAGCATCAGCCAATATCCGCATTTCTCCCGTTTGTTCACGCGCTCATGTCTCCCCTTCTTCAAACGCACCGCCGGCGACAAGCTCCTGCAGCACGACGGTAATTCTGCTGTCAAATTGATGCGTAAGCGCCGCAAGCTCTTCTGCCGCCTGTGAAAACGTCTTGACCGCGTTGTAACCGCGATCGGTGGTCATGGCGTCAAACACGTCCGCCACGGCAACGATCTGCGACGCTAAGCTGATGTCCTCTCCCGTAAGCCCGCGCGGATACCCGCTTCCGTCGAGCCGCTCGTGGTGGTTGCGCGCAATTTCGGCGATCTGTTCGCCGAAGTTCGGCAACAGCATGCGCCCGCTGTCCACCGGGTGCCGCAGGATATAGCGCAGCTCCGCCGGATCCAGCTTGTCCGGCTTTTGCAAAATCTCGACCGGCACAAAGCACTTTCCCACATCATGAAACAGCGCGGCCACGGCGAGATCGTCCCGCGGGATATCGGGCCCGCGATCCTGCATCGCATCATAGAGTGCCAGCGAATACTGTAAAACCGCCTTGCTGTGGCGCGAGGTGTAGTTGTCCTTTTCATCGATGCGGGTGAGCAGTTCCTTGAGGCTCTCGTCAAAGTGCGCCACCGCCTCGTAAACCGGGCAGTTCGTCACATAAAGGATCTTCGTATCCCCTCGTATTTTTACGGGTACATCCCGATTCAGCGCGCACACCGTAAAGGATTCTCCCGCGCCGAGGGACACCAGGCCGTCGTCCATCGCCAGATCGACGCCGCCCTCGTGTATGAAGAAATACTCAATTGCGCCGGGGTCGCTCGCCGGATACAGCCAAACGACAGACTCACCGTTGATGCGGTAGAGCATCACTTCCAGGTCACCCTGCTTTGCCAGCAGTTCGGCGCTGGACCCGTTTTCCGCAGCGGACTCCTCCGCCGCCGTTTTTCGGTTAAACTGTATGCCGTCCATTTCACCACCGGGAGCCCGCCGCGTTCCGGCGACCCTGATCAGGGGCAAAGCTCCAATCCGTACGCTTCAATTTCTTCTATAATACCACACGGCGTAACTAATTCATAGGTGTGAAACGGTTGTACCTGAATATCGATTCGTGCGTTTGCGCAGATGCGCGCAAGCTGCCGGTATTGCCGCAGCAATCGCGCATCCGCGCTGTTGAAGAACACCGCTAGGTCGACGTCGCTCTCGCTGTCCGCGCACCCCTTGGCAAAGGAGCCGTAGAGCACGATCTTCTCAACATCCGGCAGATCGCGGATGGCGCGGCAAATGCCGCGCATCTGCGCGGCATAGCTGCCAAACAAGCCTTCAAAATCGCTGCTGGTTCGAATCATGTCCGCTCCTGCCGCACCCAGCGCTCAGCGCGCGGATCAGAGCGGGATAACGCGCAGCGGGTCGATCCAAACGGACTGCCCGTCGATCTGATACAACGTGTATTCGCAAACCACCCGCGCGCCTATGGCATTTGCATATGCAAATACGGGCGCCACGATGTTGTCCACCATTGCAAGCAGCCACGGCACGTCGTTCCACGGCGTGATCTGCGCAAGCATCACAGCGATTTCGATCTGACGGTTTGCCGCGTCCACCATGCGCTCCAGCGTTCTGAACTGCGCGTCGCTGTAGCGCGCGGACTGCATGGAAACCATACCGGCGGGAGAAGCGTCATAGCCCTGTGCGTTTGCCACGCCAGGGATCACCATGACAAGAAGCACCACGCAAACCAGGATTGCCGTCAACTTTTTTTTCATCGTTTTCCCCTCCAAACGTTCATATATCGGTTCGATCTACACTCCCCGGTTCGAAAACAAATAAAAAGCAGCCAGCTTTTCGTCGCCATGCTGCCAAAATATGTTCTTCAAACACATGCTGTTTTCCGGAAGAACACTCAATTCGGCAACTGGCTACCATCGGCGCATATGCGCCCTTAGGCCCTTTAGCTTTGCGTCACCCGCTTTCGCGGGTTTTGCCTCTATCGTGGGAGTTGCTCTTAAACCTAGCGCTACGCTATCATACATTTGCAGCGTTGTCAACCGGTTACACGAATATATCTTTGCGAGATTCCGCACGCGCCGCATGGGAGGCTCCGCCGCGCGCGGCTGTTACATCAAATCGTCATTTTTTTGACGCATACGGAACATCCGCTGTTTTGAAAAACGCTTATCCGTGGTATACTGTTTGCAAATCAGGAGGTGCGGTATGGAACAACGTAAAACACCCAGCCAAATCGTCTCCGAGCTGACGCTTTCCGAAAAGGCGGGCCTGCTTTCCGGCGCGGATAAGTGGCGTACCAAAGCGATCCCCCGCGCGGGTCTTGCCGCCGTCACGGTATCGGACGGGCCGCATGGCCTGCGCAAGGAGGTCAGGGGCAACGACGGGCGTATCGATACCGTTCGCGCCACCTGTTTCCCAACGGCCTGCGCCACGGCCTGCTCGTTTGACCGCGCGCTGCTTGGCCGCATCGGCGCAGCGCTTGCGCAGGAATGCCGTGCGGAAGGCATCGATGTGCTGCTCGGGCCGGGGCTGAATTGCAAGCGCAGCCCGCTGTGCGGCCGAAACTTCGAGTATTTCAGCGAGGACCCTGTCGTCTCGGGCGAGCTCGCCGCGGCCTATATCGAGGGCGTGCAGGGCCTTGGCGTCGGTACCTCCATGAAGCACTTCGCGCTCAACAATCAAGAATACCGCCGCCTCACCACGGACGCTGTGGTGGACGAGCGGGCGATGTTTGAGCTGTATCTCTCCTCATTCGAGCGCGTGCTGCGCCGCGTGCAACCGTGGACGGTTATGTGCTCCTACAACCGCGTCAAGGGCGTCAATGCCAGCGACAACCGCTGGCTGCTGAACGACGTGCTGCGCAATCGCTTCGGCTTTACGGGTCTTGTCGTATCCGACTGGGGCGCAGTCAACGACCGTGTGCTCGGCGTTCAGGCCGGCCTCGATCTGGAGATGCCGTATGTCGGGCCCGATCACGACAGGCAGATCGAGCAGGCAGTCGCCTCCGGCGTGCTGCGCGAGGAGGACGTGGATCTCTGCGCCGCGCGCGTTGTAGAGCTGGCGCAAAAGGCGGCGGCGCGCGAGACCGCCCCATACAGCGCGGATGCGCACCATGCACTCGCGCGCGAAGCAGCGCGTGCGAGCGCCGTTCTGCTCAAAAACGAAGGCTCGTTCCTTCCGATTTCGCCGGCTGCGCACGTTGCCGTACTCGGCGCGTTCGCCAAATCTCCGCGCTATCAGGGCGCGGGCAGCAGCAAAGTGCGACCGCTTCGCGTTGACAGCCCGCTGGAAGAACTGCAAGCGCTCGGCGTGCGCGCCGACTTTTCCGAGGGCTATCGCGAGGCAGACGACGCGCCGGACGAGGCGCTGATCGCCGAGGCCTGCGACCTTGCCCGCGGAAAAGACGCCGTGCTGATCTACGCCGGCCTGCCGGATCGCTACGAGTCCGAGGGCTTCGACCGTGCATCCCTCGCCATGCCCGAGAATCAAGCAGAGCTGATTCGCCGCGTCTCGGCAGTCAACCCAAACGTTGCGGTCATTTTGGCCTGCGGCTCGGTGGTCGAGCTCGGCTGGGCGGACGGCGTCAAAGCCATCCTGCTGATGCATCTATGCGGCGAAGCGGTCGGCGGGGCGGCGGCGGACCTCGTAACGGGTACCGCCTGCCCGAGCGGCAAGCTCGCCGAGAGCTGGCCACTGCGGCTGGAGGATACGCCCTGCTATCGGTATTTTCCCGGCTACACGCGCACGGTGGAGTACCGCGAGAGCATCTTTGTTGGTTACCGCTACTACGACACCGCACAAAAAGCCGTTCGCTATCCATTTGGACACGGTCTTTCCTATACCGCATTCGTCTATTCCAATCTGAAGCTGAGCGCGTCCGCGCTGAATCCGGGCGGTCTGCTGAATGTCACGCTTGACGTAACCAATGCCGGCGGGCGGCCGGGTGCGGAGGTGGTGCAGCTCTATGTCTCCCACCGTTCCGAGGTCATGTTCACGCCGGAGCAGGAGCTCAAGGGCTTCGAGAAAGTTTTTCTTGCGCCTGGCGAGACGCAGTCCGTGGCGTTTACGCTTTCGCGGCGCGATCTGAGCTACTATGATGTATCCGTGCAGGATTGGCGCGTCGAAGGCGGCGCATACGAGATCCGGCTTGCGGCTTCCAGTCGGGATATCCGCCTTTCCGCGCGCATTCAGGCCGAGCCGGATGCGGATGCGCACGTGCCGGATCACCGCGTGGACGCAGCCTGTTACTACGACCTTTCAGGCGCGCTATCCGTGCCGGACAGCGCCTTTACAGCGTTGCTCGGGCGTGAAATCCCCGCGCGGGAGCGCGCGGACGGCGAGCCGTATACGCTCAATGTCACGCTCAGCGAGGTGCAGCATACGCTTCTTGGCAAGCTGCTCTCGTTCATCGGGAAAAAGGTCGCAACAAAAGCGCTCGCGACCGACGAAGTCGCTGCGGGCATCGTGAACCACATCCTCTATACCACGCCGCTGCGGCTGATGAGCATGGAGTCCCCCCTCACGCCCCGCCAGATCGAGGGCATCGTCGACCTGCTCAACCATCGCATATTCCGGGGCATTCGCGCCCTGCTCGGCAAGGCGGAATAGTCGGCCGATCCCGAAAAACAAATCGGAAGGAATCAACACCAGCATGCATCCCGTGCTTTCCCGTTTTGCGCTCTCTTCTCCCCCCGTCTCCAGCGAGCCGTACGGCAACGGCCACATCAACGGCACGCAGCTCGTCGTCTGTGAAGACGGCGCGCGCTACATCCTCCAGCACATCAACACAAACGTGTTCCGCAGGCCCGAGGCGCTGATGCGCAATATCGAGCAGGTCACCGCGCACCTGCGCAAGAGGGTCTCCGACCCGCGCGGCGTGCTGCGGCTGATTCCGGCGCTGGACGGGTCGAGCTATGCGGTGGAGAGCGGCGAATACTGGCGCGTATATGCGCTGGTGGAGGGCAGCGTATGCTATCAGAGCGCTACGCCTGCGCTGTTTTATGAGAGTGCGGTGGCGTTTGGCCGCTTTCAGAATCAGCTTTCGGACTTCCCGGCGGAGCAGCTCACGGAGACGATCCCGCATTTTCACGACACCCCCGCCCGATACGAAGCGTTTCACCGCGCTGTTTCCGAGGATGCCGTCGGCCGACGAAACGAAGTGCGCCGCGAGATCGAGTTTGTGCTCGCGCGTGAGGACTTCTCCCGCACGCTGGTCGATCTGCAGGCGGCGGGCGGGCTGCCGCTTCGCGTAACGCACAACGACACGAAGATCAACAACGTGCTCTTTGACGCGCAGACAAACAAGGCGCTCTGCGTCATTGACCTCGATACCGTTATGCCCGGTCTCTCGGTCAACGACTTCGGCGACGCTATCCGCTTCGGCGCGTCCACCGCAGCCGAGGACGAGCGCGATCTTTCCCGCGTCCATTTCAATCTGGGTCTGTATGAAACCTATGTCAAGGGGTATCTCTCCACCTGCGGCGTCAGCCTGACCGGCGCCGAGCTCGCCATGCTGCCCGTCGGCGCCAAGATGATGACGCTGGAATGCGGCATACGTTTTCTTGCGGACCACCTTGCGGGCGACACCTATTTTCACGTCTCCCGCGCAGGACAAAATCTTGACCGCGCGCGCACGCAGCTCCAGCTGGTGCGCGAGATGGAGTCCGCCTGGGGCGAGATGCAGCATATCGTCGAGCTGGCCGCCGTGCCTGAATCCTCCGCGCGCCGCTGACGGAGTGTTCTGCGCCAAATAAGCCCGGGCTCCTTTTCGGGGACCGGGCCTTTTCAGTTTTCGTATCTCTGCGCCGCGCTTTACCCGGGCATGCCCCGGCCTAGTCGCACGCCGCCGTCAGCATGATCTCAACCAGGCATTTGTCGCTCGCCATCTGCGCGCCGACACAGGCGCGCGCAGGCGCGCAACCCGGAGCAATCCAGCCGTCCCACACCTCGTTGAACGCGGGCAGGTTGCCCATGTCCGAAAGATAGATCATCACGCTGAGGATTCGGCTCTTGTCGGAGCCGCAGAGCGCCAGCAGGCGATCGATGATCGCGAGCGTGTCCTCCGCCTGTTCGCGGATGCCTTCGCGTTGCGTGCAAACCTGCCCGCCAACATAGGCCGTGTTTGCGTGCACGACCACATCGCTCATCCTATGGTCCTGTTCAAAGCGTCGTATTTCCATACCCCGTCCCCCGTGTTACAGCGTATCCAGGCGTACTTTGGCGATCCATTTGCGCACCTTGCCGGGCTTTTGCCAGAGCTGCGCCGCCAGATGCGCATCCTGCGGGAAAAAGACGGCGATGTGCCCCGCCGGGAAGCGCACCTGCGTCGCATCCGGGTCGATCTCCATCATTACGCAGTCGTCCGCGGCGTCGTATGCCGACTGGCGGCCAACAACGTCGGCCAGCGGCTTGTGAAAGAACTTCTCCTCCCCCTCCACCACATACATCACATCCACATATTCACGGTGGGCCTCCATCTCATCCCCGTCTTCTTCTCCGCCGGTGTAGTTGAGGCCGATCAGAAAGATCTTCTCCCCGTCCAGCGCCTGCTCCGCCGGCAGATCCTTCCCGTCGTCCGCATATTGCTCGAAAAAGCGAAGCACCGTCTCGATGCCGCGGCCCAGGCCGTAGTATTGCTTTGCGTGTTCCAGTCTGTCAAAAATCATGGTAAGCTCCTTTTCCTTCCGCCGAACCGGCGTGCGTTTGATCGCGCAGGAAACCAGGCCATACGCGGTTTGCGCGAGGCATGGGTCGTGCGCGTTGCGTTTGTTACTCTTTGACCGCCCCGGATACGAGGCCGCGCATATAGAATTTTTGCAGGAACAGATACAGTGCCGCCACCGGCAGGCTGACCAGCACCGACGACGCCAACACCAGATCCCATCGCGTGGATGTGCTGGAATTGAAGGCATACATTCTGGGCACCAGCATGGTCTTCGTCGCGTCGGAGATCGTAACGAGGCTCACCAGCAGGTCGTTCCAGATGTAGGTTGCGCGCAGGATGATCACCGTTACGGTGATGGTCTTCATCAGCGGCATGTAGATCGAGGTGTAGATGCGCCACAGGCTGCAGCCGTCCACCACGGCCGCCTCACTGAGCTCGCGCGGAAGCGTCCGCATAAAGCCCGTGTACAAAAAGACCGCAACGGGGAGCGACAGCGCCGTAAACACAAACGCGGTGCCCCAGTAGGTGTTCAGCAACCCCAGTGCTTTGAGCAGCGGCACCAGCTGCAGGATGATTGCGTGGATCGGGATGCAGATCAGTAGGATCGACGTCATGTAGACCGCCCGGAGGAACTTTGAGTTCACGAGCGAGATGGCAAACGCCATCAGCGAGCCGAGCGCAACGGTCATCACAATCGAGAGCATCGTGATCACGATGTTGTTCCAGAGTCCCTCGCCAAAGCGAAGGATGGTGATGACCTTGTCGTAGGCCTCAAGTGTAAACGTGCTAAAGTCAAAGGTCAAAAAATTCCGCTGAATCGCCGCGATGGGCTTGAAGGAGTTCAGCAGCGCCAG
>JAEWQH010000088.1 GCA_023399275.1 Bacillota bacterium | reverse complement strand
GCCGGAATTTGGCCGGCGAGCCTGGAGCGCAGCGACGGCATCGCCGGGCGAATTCCGGCCTCGCCGACGCACTCCCGCGAACGAACACGTTCCCACCCGCTCCCGACTCCCTCGTTCAGGGGGTCCGGGGGGGATGATCCCCCCCCGCCGCCGGAGGCATCTTCCTCTCCATCTCCGCCTCCATGCGTCCCGTGTTCCAGCGTCCCCGACTCCCGACATTCCTCCTCAACCCCAACCTTCCATCAACCCAATCACCCCCCGCCCCTTTATGACGAACCTGATTGACCTGACCTTCCACGAACTCGAAACCCTGATCGTGTCGCTTGGCGAGCCGCCGTACCGTGCGCGCCAGGTCTGGCAGTGGCTGTGGCAGAAGGGGTGCCGCGACATCGCGCTCATGACCGACGTGTCCAAGGCGTTGCGGGCGAATTTGGCCGAGGCGGCGGTCATCGTCTGGCCCGAGGTGTTGCGCGTGCGCGAAAGCGAGGACGGCACGGTGAAATTCCTGCTCGGGCTTGCCGACGGCGAGGCTGTCGAGTGCGTGCTCATCCCCGAGAAGGACCATTACACGGGGTGCCTGTCCACGCAGGTGGGCTGCGCCATGGGCTGCGGCTTTTGCGCCACGGGCACGCTGGGGTTTCGGCGCAACATGACGCCCGGGGAGATGCTCGGGCAGGTGCTGGTGGCGCGGCAATATCTGTTGGACAAGGGCGAGCCGCTTGCGCTTCGCAATCTCGTGTTCATGGGCATGGGCGAACCGCTGCTCAATTACGAGAACCTCATCAAGACGCTGGAGTCGCTGCATCATCCGCAGGGGCTCGATTTTTCCAGCCGGCGCATCACGGTGTCCACGGCCGGGGTGAAGCGGCATCTGCTGGAGCTTGGGAAGACGGGGTTGTGCGCGCTGGCGGTGTCGTTGCACGCGCCGACGCAGGAGCAGCGCGAGCGGATCATGCCCGGCGCGGCCAAGCTGCCGCTTGGGGAGCTGATCGAGCTTTTGCGGCAGATTCCGCTCAAGCCCCGGGAATCGCTGACGTTCGAGTATCTGTTGCTGGCCGGGGTCAACGACGCGGATGCCGATGCCCGGGAACTCGTGCGACTGCTTTCGCGCGTGAAGGCGAAAGTGAATCTGATCGTCTACAATGCGACGCCGGGGCTGCCGTTTCGCCAGCCGTCCGCGGAGCGGGTGTTCGCGTTCCAGGAAATCCTGAAGGCGAAGGGACTTGTGGCGACAGTCCGCAAGAGCAAGGGCGCGGACATCGCAGCGGCCTGCGGCCAGTTGCGGGCGGAGGCGGCATGTTCTGATGACGACGGCGCATAAAATTCGGCCGGGCGCGCGGGGCTTGTCACCCAGTTGGCGTTTGGATATGGTATTTTTTGCAGGGTGTTGGGAGTAAGCTCTTTACCCCATGTATGAGTATTATATATAATTTAAATTTGCTAACAAACACAACAAGCCATGAAACATACTAGCATTGACAAACATACCTTTTTTCAAAAATACTCTATTGATGAACAAAAATTCGATACAACTGATTTAGATTGGAGCATTTTAGTTAAAATATACGAAGACTACATCGATTTTTGCAGCAGAATTGACGGGACAGAAATGGCTTATATTAGGCCTATTTCAAAATTTTCGAAAGTACATTCAGTCCGGTGGCGCATAAAAAACCCTGAACATTTAGTTGAGAAGATTATCAGAAAAGCGCTCAACGGTAAAAAATTTCAACTCAACATAGAAAACTATCGAGACCTTATCAAAGATATTCTTGGAATACGAGCTTTACACCTATATAAAAAAGATTTTAAAATAATCCACAATCAAATACTGAAAACATACAACAAACGATTGGCCGAAACACCCATTATATACTATCGAGAAGGAGACGACACAAATCTATACAGCGAACTATCTTGTGACCTAAGAATACATAACCGTGGCTACCGATCCGTTCACTATGTAATCCAAGACAACAATAATGACTACTTTGCCGAACTTCAAGTTAGGACAATCTTTGAAGAAGGATGGAGCGAGATTGACCACGACATAACTTATCCATACGAGATAGACAATCCGACGCTCAATTCCTACCTCGCAACGTTCAACAGAGTTGCAGGAGCTGCAGACGAAATGGGAGCGTATGTAAAGTCTATAAAACAAGAATTGTGCGACTATAGATCACAACTCTTAACCAATCAAAAACTGATAGAAAACCAAAAAAAGAGCTCGAGAAACTGAAAAAAGAAGTCGACAGATATACGAAGGATAGCGAGTCCTCGGAAATTCTGAAGGAAAAACTGAACAATTACCTAAACTCTAATTTTTCTATTTTAGTATCTGAGTACTTAGGAAAAAAATATCACACCAATGAATACAGCTCTTGGCTTTATACTAACCCGCTTGAGAAAGTCATAATGAAGCACAATCTTACAGACAAAGAAACAAGTAGACATGCAAGCACTCAAAACTGCACGCCCCATAACGGCAACAATCAAGCAGAAACAGCAGAGCCTTCTTCTATAGGAAAAGAAACAGACCACGAGACAACTCTCCATATTGGGAAAGACCGAACTTAAGCATAGGTATAGATCTGTGCGTCAAAAGCGTTTTTTTTAATGTTCAAGGAAGCAATTGCATGAAACGACCCGATTTCGCGAAGTGCGGCGGCCTCGTCCCCGCCATCGCCCAGGAAGCCTGCACCGGCGAGGTGCTCATGATGGCCTACATGAACGAAGAGGCCTACGACAAAACCCTCGAAACCGGCGAAGTGCATTACTACAGCCGCAGCCGCCAGAAACTCTGGCACAAGGGTGGCACTTCCGGACACGTGCAAAAGGTCAAGTCCGTGCGCCTGGACTGCGACGCCGACACCATACTGGTGCTCGTGGAGCAGATCGGCGGCGCGGCCTGCCATACCGGGCGCAAATCCTGTTTCTACACCGAGCTGACCAATGACGGCGAGGAGCGCGTCTGCTCCCCCATGGTCTTCGATCCCAAGGAGGTCTATAAATAAATGTCCGACAACAATAACACCAAGATGCTCAAACTCGGCATCCCCAAAGGCTCCCTCCAGGACGCCACCATCGCGCTGTTCGAGAAATCCGGATGGAAAATCCGGATGCACCACCGCAACTACTTCCCCGAGATAAACGACCCCGAAATCACCTGCTCCATGTGCCGCGCCCAGGAGATGTCCCGCTACGTCGAATCCGGGACCCTCGATTGCGGCCTGACCGGCAAGGACTGGATCCTCGAAAACGAGTCCGACGTGGTCGTCGTCTCCGACCTGGTCTACTCCAAGGTCAGCAACCGGCCGGCCCGCTGGGTCCTGGCCGTGGCCGCGGATTCGCCCTACAAGCGCCCCGAGGATCTGGCCGGCAAGAAGATCGCCACCGAGCTCGTCCACTTCACCAAGCAGTATTTCGCCGGCGCGGGCGTGCCCGTGGAAGTGGAATTCTCCTGGGGCGCGACCGAAGCCAAGGTGGTCGAAGGCCTGGCCGACGCCATCGTCGAGGTGACCGAGACCGGCACCACGATCAAGGCCCATGGGCTGCGCATCATCTCCGAGCTGCTGCTCACCAACACCCAGCTCATCGCCAACAAGAAGGCCTGGGAAGACCCGTTCAAGCGCCGCAAGATCGAGATCCTCAACATGCTGCTCCAGGGCGCGCTGTGCGCCGAAGGCCTCGTCGGGCTCAAGATGAACGTGCCCGAGGAGAAAATGCCCGAGATCATGGCCCTGCTGCCGAGCCTCACCTCGCCCACGGTTGCTGGTCTCTACAACAAGAACTGGCTGTCCATCGAAATCGTCGTGGCCGAAGGCACCGTGCGCGACCTCATCCCCAAGCTGCACGACCTCGGCGCCGAGGGCATCATCGAATACGCCCTCAACAAGGTCATCTAGCCCTTTCTCCGCCCAGGCGGAAAAACGGCCGGGAATGCGCGCGTTCCCGGCCGTTTCGTTTTTCCGTGCGGACGCAAAAAAACGGGCGAACCCCGCAGGGTCCGCCCGTCGTCTTCGTTTTTGGAAGAATGCTGCCTAGCCGAGCAGCTCGTTGACCTTCTTCATGACCGCAAAGGCGTCGGCCACGTAGAGCACGTCGGCCTTGCCCTGGGCCCAGCCGCAGGAGGGGTCGAGGTTGACGGCGCGGCGCTCGGCGATGAAGCGCCAGCCGACCACATGCGGCTCCTCGCCGTGGCAGCAGGTGGCAAGGCCCTTGGGATGGCGCGGCGTTGCGCCGGTCTGACCGACCTGATGCAGGTGGGTGAGGAAGGGCAGCACGGCCTCGCCCTCGCCGCCCATGTCCACAAGGGATTTGCTGCTGCCGAGCGAAGCCTTGGACCTGCCGAGGAATCCGAGGATCAGTTCGCCGGCTTCGGCCGTATGGGGCGCGCCGTCGGCCTGCTTCTTGGTCCAACCCGCGCCGGCGACGAAAAGGAGCCTGGCGTCCGGGCGGATCGTCTGCTCGTCGGCCGCAGGCGCAAGCAGCGCCTTGACCGTGGTGCGCGTGAGCGCGTCCGTCATGGGCACGTCGACCGCAACGACGGCCGCGTCGCCCGGCGCGCCGTCCCAGGCGGCGTAGCAGCCGGCGGAAACGGTCAGGCACCAGGGCCGCGCGGCGCGGGTCAGCTCGGCCTGCATGCGCTGGCGGTAATAGCCGCGCGTGGCCACCACCGCGCCGTCCTTGACCGCGACGGCGGTCACGTGGGCGTCGATGCGCCCGCCCAGGCGTGCGGCCACGCCCGGCAGGGCGCGGGAGGCGCGGGAATCGTCGGCCGCGATCACGATGGTCGCGCCGGCGGCCTTGCACAGCGCTTCCATGGCCGCTGCGTCCGTGGCGTAGCGCGGCACGGCGAAAGCCTCGCCGGACACGCCGTGGAAGCTCGCCGCGCCGCAGGCAGCCAGCGCCTTGGCCGCGACGGCCACGTCCGCGCCGAAAAGACCCACGGAAAGCGGCGCGCCCAGGCCCTCGGCCAGGGCCTTGGCTGCGGTCAGGGCTTCGCGGGAGGCCTTGGACACGCCGCCGTCAGCCTCGACAGGAGCGAGAAAGAGTATGGTTTCCATGCGAATCGGCCTCCTGCCCTAGCTGTTGATCCAGGCGATGATGTCCCGGGCGATCTCGTCCACGGGCGTATCCTTGACCACGCGGGTCTCCCGCTTCTGCGCCGGCACGGCCACGGACTTGTAGTCGATGGCCGCAGCGTCGAGGGCGGCGGGTTTGGCCTTTTGCAGGGCCGGCATGATCAGCCGCATGTTGGCCATGCCCACCTGCGGGTTGTTGGCCGGCTCGGGCAGTTCGCCCGTGGCCCAGCCGAGCACCGCCGGCGCGCCGGCGCAGGTCGAGACGAGGTACGCCCCGCCCTCCACGCGCTCCATGACCTCGAGGGAGCCGTCCGCAGCCACGGTCAGCTTGTCCACGCCCTGGAACTGGTCGGTGACGCCGAGCTTTTCGCCGAGGATCTGCAGCGTCGAGCCCGCGCCGCGCGAGGCCGACTGCCAGCCGCCGAACACCAGCAGCTTGCCCTTGTCCAGGCCCGCGATGCCCTCGATGGCCGCAGCCAGCGCGGCAGCGACCTCGAAGGAGTCCGTGAAGCCGCCGGCCGGGCCGTCGGCCACCACCAGCTCGAAGGGAGCCTTCTGGCCCACGGTCATCATCACCTGCTGCAACTTGGCCTTGGGGCCAAGCGACACCAGCCAGACCTTGCTGCCGGCAACCGCCTTGGCCAGATGCGCGGCCTCGTACAGGGCGTGCGACGCCCACGGATCGAGGATGGACGGCAGCATCATTTCGTTTTTAAGGCCCCAGCCGGTCGGACCCTTGACCGGCTCCAACGTCTGCAACGGATCGGGCACAATGCCGCCGCATACGACGATATGAAACATAGGCACTCCTTTCAGGGAGAATGAGGA
>JAEWQH010000085.1 GCA_023399275.1 Bacillota bacterium | reverse complement strand
AGGAAGCCGCCGCGCTCAAGCTCGAGCACGACGACAAGGCGATCTTCATGGCGGGCGCGACGGATGTGATCATTCGCCTGCGCGACTATCTGATCGCTCCGGACTACGTGATCGACCTGAAGAACATCCCCGATATCGGCGGTATCACGTTTTCCGAGACCGACGGCCTGCACATCGGCGCTCTGGCGACCATGACGCAGATCGCGACCGACGAGCAGGTGCGCGAGCACTATCCGTATCTGGCGGAGGCCGCATCCTATGTCGGCGGACGTCAGATTCGCAACCGCGCGACGTGCGTGGGGAACATCGTCAACGCTTCGCCGCTGGCGGACACCGCTACCCCGCTGTACTGCCACGACGCGGTGGTCGAGATCTTCGGCCTCTCCGGCAAGCGGGAGCTGCCGATTCAGGCGTTCATCCAGTTCGTGCGCAAGGTCGCGCTCCAGCCCGGCGAGCTTGTCACCGGCATCCGCGTGCCCTACCTGCCGGGTGCCAAGGGCGTGTTTCGCAAGATCGCGCGGCGCAACGAGGTGGATCTCTCCACCGTCTGCGGAACGGTGCTCCGCGCGCAGGACGGCTGGCGCATCGCCATGGGCTCCGTCGCGCCGACGCCGCTGCGCCTGCCCAAGACCGAGGCTCTGCTGGGGGACGCACCCCTTTTCGACGCGCGCATCGAGGAAGCCGCAGCGCTCGCCGCAACCGAGGTCAGCCCCATCGACGACGTGCGCGCGGACCGGCAGTACCGGCTGGATATCGTGTCGTACCTCGTGCGCGACGGGTTGAACAGACTGCGCTGAGGAGGAAGGCCATATGGAATACTGTGTCAAATTCTGCGTCAACGGTGAGCCGGTCGAGCTGAGCGTGCCCGGCAACGAGACGTTGCTGCACGTACTGCGAAACCGTCTGGGACTGACCGGCACCAAGGAAGGCTGCGGCGCGGGCGAGTGCGGCGCGTGCACGGTCATCATGGACGGCCAAGCCGTCAACGCATGCCTGGTGCTCGCGCCCGAGGCCGACGGAAAGGTGCTCACCACCGTGGAGGGGCTGGCGCACGGCGACGAGCTCAGCCCGCTGCAGGAGTCGTTTATCGACCACGCCGCGCTGCAATGCGGCTTTTGTACGCCCGGCATGCTCATGAGCGCCGAGGCGATGCTGCGCGAGAACCCGACCCCCACGCGCGAGGAGATCAACCACAACATGTCCGGCAACCTCTGCCGCTGCACGGGGTATAAAAAAATCGTCGAAGCCATCGAGGACGTGATTGCAAAGGGGGTTTATCAAAAATGAACGTCGTTGGACAATCCGTTGAACGCCTGGACGCGATCAAAAAGGTAACCGGCACCGCCGTGTTTGCGGACGACATCCAGTTTTCCCGTCCGCTCTACGCGCAGGTGGTGCGCTCTCCCCACGCGCACGCAAACATCCTCTCCATCGACCTGACCGCCGCAAAGGCTCTGCCGGGCGTGCGCAGCGTGATCACGGGCGAGTGCTACAACAAGCGCGCGGGGCTGTATCTGGAGGACAAGAACTTTCTGGCGGTCGGCAAGGCGCGCTATCGCGGCGAGCCCGTGGCGGCCATCGCGGCAGATACGCCAGAGATCGCGCGGCGCGCCTGCGAACTGGTCAAGGTGGAATACGAGGTGCTGCCCGCCGTGACCGACTCGCTGGAGGGCATGAAGCCCGATGCACCGATCATCCACCCCGACCTCGGCTCCTATAAGGTCATACCGATCTTCTACCCCAAGCCGGGCACCAACATCTCCCACCACTACGTGCTGCGCAAAGGCGACGCCGACAAGGCTTTTGCCGAGGCGGACCGCGTGTTTGACCACAGCTTCTACATCCCCCATGTGCAGCACGTGCCCATCGAGCCGCACGCCTGCACCGCGCAGTACATGCCGGATGGAGATCTGACCATCTGGGCGGCCTGCCAGAGTCCCTTTGCCGTGCGCCGCGCGCTGGCGGAGACGTTTGACTTCCCGCTCAACAAGATCCGCGTCATCTCAAAGGCCGTCGGCGGCGGGTTCGGCTGCAAGGCGGGCACGACGCTCGAAGGCATCGTGATCCCGCTGGCGATGCTCAACCCCGGCCGCCCGGTCAAGATGACCTACTCGCGCGAGGACGAGTTTCAAAACGCCTACGTGCGCCAGGGACTGCATATCAACATCAAGACCGCGGTGCGCAGCGACGGCAAGATCATCGGCTCCAAAAACATGCTCGCCTGGGACGGCGGCGCATATACGGAGTATGGCGTCAACATCGTCAAAGCCGCAGGCTGGGGCTGCGTTGGGCCGTACGACATTGAAAACATCAGCACAGACAGCTACTGCGTCTATACCAACCACCCGGTCGGCGGGCCGTACCGCGGGTTTGGCATGTGCGAGATCCACTTCGCCATCGAACAGAACATCGACATGATCGCACATGAGATGGGGCTGGACCCGCTCGAAATGCGCAAGCGCAACGGCATCCGCGAAGGCGGCAAGAGCGCCACGGGGCAGACCATCGACGTCGCCGGCTATCAAGAGTGCCTCGAGCGCGCGTCGGCGCTCATGGAGCTCGACAAGCCCTGCGCGCCCTCCGGCAGCCCGACCAAGCTGCGCGGCAAGGGCATCGCGGGCGGCTGGAAAGCCCCGTCGATGCCGACGGATGTGGCCAGCAGCGTCATCATCCGCATGAACGAGGACGGCACGTTTATGCTGCTCGCCTCCTGCCAGGATATCGGCCAGGGCTCGGACACCATCATGGCGCAGATCGCGGCGGAGACGCTGACGGTGCCGGTCGAGAAGATCAGCGTGCGCACCGGCGACACGGACCACACGCCGTATGAATGGCAGACCGTCGCATCCCGCTCGACCTACTGCGCGGGCAACGCGACCAAGCTTGCGGCAGAAGACCTGCGCAACAAGATCCTCGAGCTTGCGCAGATCAAGATGGGCACCTGGAAGCACGACCTCTATCTGGAAGACGGCTACGTCTGCCGCAAGTTCTATCCCGATCAAAAGGTGCCGCTCGCCACATTCGCGCTGGGCCTCACCCTTCCCGACCAGAGCGGTATCGGCGGACCGATGATCGGCGTCGGCTCGTTCGTGGTGCCAAACAACATCGCCGCGGACAAGAAGACCGGCCTTTCGCCCAAGCCCGTCGCGTTCTGGAGCATGGGCGTCAACGGCGCGGAGGTCGAGGTGGACACCGAGACCGGCAAGATCAAGGTGCTCAAGATGGTCTCCGTATTCGACGCGGGCAAGGTCATCAACCCCGCCATGTACGAGGGTCAGGCCGAGGGCGCAATGGTGCAGGCCATGGGTACGGCGCTCTACGAGGAACTCAAGCTCAGGGACGGCCGCGTGATGAACCCGAGCTTCGTGGACTATAAGATCCCGACATTTGAAGACATGCCGGAGATGATCGTCGAGGCCGTGGAGAAACCCGAACCCACCGGTCCCTACGGCGCGCGCGGCATCGGCGAGATCACGATGGTGCCCGGCGCCCCGGCGATCGCCAACGCGGTAGCAAACGCCATCGGCGTGCGGTTTCTGCGCATGCCGCTCACGCCGGACGTGGTGCTCAAGGCGCTGAGAGAAAAAAAGGCGCAGGAAGCGAAATAAGGCGCGGCTTTGCCGCAGCGGGGCCGCCGGCGCGCGCCGGCGGCCTTTGGCTTGCCAAAAAACAGGTTTGGGGCGAAAATTCGCGCTTTATCCGCCGCTTTTGGGGCTCCGCGCGCAACGCATATATTTTACATTTGTTTAACGCTTGTGATATGATCATCAAATGCGTTTCCGCTATGATAGACGGGAACGAAGAAATGCTTGAAATCACGAAAACGGAGAAGACATGAAATCTGCGTCCCACCATGCCATGGGGCATCTGCTGTACGAAGCGCTCGACGCGCGGGGCATCCGGCTCGACCGGGAGCTCTTCGTGCTCGGCAACCTCCTGCCGGACTACCTGCCGGAGCTGATCCTCAACCCGCATTTTACGCTGAAATGCCAGCGCGAGATCGGCATCTTTGCCGAAGCGCTCGCCGGACAACCCGCCGAACAGGGCGCGCCGCTCCCGCCGGAATACGCGCTGCGCCTCGGCATCCTCTGCCATTACCTGACGGACTACTTCACCTTCGCGCACGCGTCGGAGTTCCGTCTCGGGCTCAAGGCGCACGGCGTCTATGAAAAGCGGCTCAACGACTATTTCCGTGCGCACTATACGCAGGAAGCGTGCATGCTCGCGGGATTCTCCTTCGCCCCCGCACAGAGCGCGCGCGATGTCGTGACCGAAATCTACCGCATAAAGCGCGATTACCGCGCCGAGGGCTGCACGCTCGCGCGGGATCTCCGGTATGCGTTTTGCGCCTGCCTCGGCGCCATGACGGCACTCGTTTCGCTCTCCGAAGCGCAAGAGGAGCACACGCGCGCGCCAAAGCGCTTCGCACCGTTCGCCGCGGAACAGTATGCGTTTCGGGACGCAGTCTGCCGCAGGCGCATCACGCCGCGCAGAGCCTGGTGCCCCGTCTGCACATAATCCTCGTTACGCCGCGCAGAGCCGCCCCGCATTCACGGGCGACTCTTTTTCTTTTGGATCGTATATCATTTGCATATTATGCATATTATTTTCGAGCTCACTCAAAATTTTCTAATAAAATCGCAATTTTATTTCAAACGCCCCTTGACTTGTTATGCTATATTTATTAATATATATGCAATTCATCATTTGGAGGCGACCGTTATGTCGAACATCAAGAAGATCGTTTTAGCCTATTCCGGTGGGCTGGATACATCCGTCATCATCCCGTGGCTCAAAGAAAACTACCCCGGCTGTGAGGTCATCGCCGTCGCCGGCGACGTGGGTCAGGGCATGGGCGAGCTGGACGGTCTGGAGCAAAAAGCGCTCAAGACCGGCGCGAGCAAACTCTACGTAGAGGACCTCACCAACGAGTTTGTGGACGATTTCATCGTGCCCACCATGAAGGCGGGCGCCATCTACGAGGAATACCTGCTCGGCACGTCGTTTGCCCGCCCCATCATCGCGCAGCGCATCGCCGAGATCGCGCTCAAAGAGGGCGCGGACGCCATCGCCCACGGCTGCACCGGCAAGGGCAACGATCAGGTTCGCTTTGAACTGGCGATCAAGCACTTCGCGCCGAACATGAAGGTCATCGCCCCGTGGCGCGAGTGGTCGCTCAAGAGCCGCGAGGAAGAGATCGCCTATGCCGAGGCGCACAACGTGCCGCTCAACATCAGCCGCGAAACGAACTACTCCAAGGACAAGAACCTCTGGCACCTTTCGCACGAGGGGCTCGATCTGGAGGATCCCTCCGGCGAGCCGCTCTACAACAAAGAGGGGTTCCTGGAGATGAGCGTCTCCCCCGAGCTCGCACCGGACAAGCCCGCCTATGTGACCATTGGGCTTGACAAGGGTGTGCCCGTATCGCTCGACGGCAAGAAGATGAGCGCCAAGGACATCATCCTCAAGCTCAACGAGGTCGGCGGCGCAAACGGCATCGGCCTGCTGGACATCGTAGAAAACCGGCTTGTCGGCATCAAGTGCCGCGGCGTCTACGAAACCCCCGGCGGCACGATCCTCTACCGTGCGCACGAGGCGCTCGAGACCATCACGCTCGATAAGCTGACCGCGCATAAGAAGGCGGAGCTCGCCATCACCTATGCCGAGCTGGTCTACAACGGCCTCTGGTTCTCCCCGCTGCGCGAGGCGCTCGCTGCGTTCGTCGACAAGACGCAGGAAACCGTCACCGGCACCGTGAAGCTCAAGCTCTACAAGGGCAACGTCATCAAGGCCGGCATCGAAAGCCCCTATAGCCTGTATTCGGAAGCCATCGCCACCTTCGGCGAGAGCGACTACAATCAAAAGGACGCGGAGGGCTTCATCAGCCTCTACGGCCTGCCCACCAAGGTCAACGCCATGGTACAGGCGAAGAACAAGAAGTAACGCGGCAAGCGTTTCACCCGCGCGCAGCGCCCGCCTCCGGCGGGCGCTCGCTGACAGAACGCAAGGCAAGGGAGAGCAGCATGGAAAAACTCTGGGCAGGAAGAACCGCGGGCGAAAACGCTGATCTGGCGGACGCTTTCAACCGCTCCATCGCGTTTGACGCGCGCATGGCCGAGGAGGATATCACCGGCTCCATGGCGCACGCGGCGATGCTCGGCGCCGCCGGCATCCTGCCGCAGCAGAGCGTGGACGCGATCCTGCGCGGTTTGGAGGGCATCCTCCGCGACCTGAAATCCGGCGAGCTGCAGATCGATCCGCAGGCGGAGGACATCCATTCGTTTGTCGAATTTGAGCTCACCCGCCGCATCGGGGACGACGGCAAAAAGCTGCATACCGCCAGAAGCAGAAACGACCAGGTCGCGCTCGATCTGCGCCTCACGCTCAAAAAGGAGACCGCCGGGATCGCCGGCCTGACAAAGACGCTCATCGCGGTGATCGCAGACGTTGCCGAGCAGCACGCTGGGACGGTCATGCCCGGCTACACGCACCTGCAGCGCGCACAGCCCGTCACCTTCGGCCACTGGATCCTGGCCTATGCCTTCATGCTCTCGCGGGATCTGGCGCGCCTGAACAACGCGGCGGAAAACATGGATCTCTCCCCGCTTGGCGCGTGCGCGTTCGCCGGAACCACCTATCCCATCGACCGCGGCATGACGGCAAGGTCGCTCGGTTTTTCCGGCGCGCTGCCCAACTCCGTGGACGCGGTGGCGGATCGGGATTTCTGCGTGGAGCTCGCGGCAGCGATCGGCATGCTCATGACGCACCTCTCCCGCTTTTCGGAAGAGATCATTCTTTGGACGAGCTGGGAGTTCCGCTTTGTGGAGCTTTCGGACGCGTTTTCCACCGGCTCCTCCATCATGCCGCAGAAGAAGAACTCCGACATGGCGGAGCTGGTGCGCGGCAAGACCGGGCGCGTCTATGGCGACCTGATCGCGCTGCTGACGATGATGAAAGGGCTCCCGCTGGCCTACAACAAGGACCTGCAGGAGGATAAGGAGGCCATCTTTGACGCGGTCGATACCGCTAAGCTCTGCCTCTCGGTCTTCGCGCCGATGCTCGCCACCATGACGGTGCACCCGGAGAATATGCGAAAGGCCGCCGCCGAGGGCTTTATCAACGCCACGGACGCGGCGGATTATCTCGTGAAGAAGGGCATGCCGTTTCGCACCGCCTACAAGATCACGGGGCAGCTGGTGGCAAAGTGCATCGCGAGCCGGCAGACGCTCGAAACCCTGCCGCTTTCGGACTACCGCGCGATGAGCGAGCTCTTTGCACAGGACGTCTACGAGGCCGTCAGCCTCGAGACCTGCGTCAAAAGCCGCGTTTCCGAGGGCGGTACTTCGCCGGAATCGGTTCACGCGCAGATACGGATACTTCGGGAGACGATTTTGAAATGACAAACGTTTTTATCGACGGCAAGGAGGGAACGACCGGCCTTCGCATCTACGAGCGCCTGTCCTGCCGCGCCGATCTGAACCTGCTCACCTTGCCGGAAGGGGAACGCAAGGACCCAGCCCGCAGAAAAGAGCTGCTCAACGCGTGCGACGTAGCCTTTCTTTGCCTGCCGGACGACGCAGCCATCGAGGCCTGCGGCATGGTGGAATCCCCGCAGGTGCGCATCATAGACCCCTCGACCGCACACCGGATCGCCGACGGCTGGGTCTATGGCCTGCCGGAAGCCTGGGACGGCGGGTGGGAGCAGCTCGGCGGCACGAAGCGCGTCAGCGTGCCCGGCTGCCACGCAAGCGGCTTTCTCGCGCTGAGCGCGCCGCTCATCGCAGCGGGCATCCTCCGAAAAGACGCGCTGCTGAGCTGCACCTCCCTTACGGGCTACAGCGGCGGCGGACACAAGATGATCGCGCAGTACGAGTCGGACTACCGCGACGTGCTGCTCAAGTCCCCGCGGCTCTATGCGCTGCCTCAGCAGCACAAGCACCTTCGGGAGATGCAGCACTACAGCGGCCTCGCTTTTGCACCCGCGTTCTTCCCCATCGTTGCGGACTACTACAACGGCATGCTCACCATCCTCTCCGTGTTTCGCGAGCAGCTCGCGCCCGGGTATGGCGCACAGGATATCCGCGACCTTTACCGCGCGCGCTATACGGGGCCGATGGTACGCTACTGCGAGCAGATGGACGAGCACGGCTTTCTCGCCAGCGGGAAGCTCAAGGATCTCGACGGCATGGACATCAGCGTCGCGGGAAACGAGGAGCGCATCACACTGCTCGCCCGCTTCGACAACCTCGGCAAAGGCGCCAGCGGCGCAGCCATCCAGCTGATGAATATCCTCATCGGCGCCGACCCCTACGCGGGGCTGACGCTGAACGAATAGAGCGGCGCGCAGAAAGCGCGCAGGAAAGGGCAACGGCACATGAAACAGATCGACGGCGGCGTCTGCGCCGCAACGGGATATCAAGCCTCGGGTGTCTACTGCGGCATCCGCAAGAACAAGAGCAAGAAGGATCTTGCGCTGATCTATAGCCAAACGCGGGCGGCCTGCGCCTGCGTCTATACGCAAAACCTCGTTCAGGGCGCGCCGATCGCAGTCACGAAAGCAAATGTGGCGGACGGCTACGCCAGCGCCATCATCTGCAACAGCGGCAACGCCAACACCTGCAATGCAAACGGCGTGGAGATCGCATCTGCGATGTGCGATCTGCTCGGCAGCGCGCTGCAGATCCCCGCGGGCGACGTCGTCGTCGCCTCCACGGGCGTGATCGGCAAGCCGCTGGAGATCGGGCCTATCGCGAGCGGCATCCCTGCGCTCGTCTCGGCGCTCGGAGACGACAGCAACGCCGCCGCGGAAGCCATCATGACCACCGACCTGAAGAAGAAGGAAATCGCGTTTGCGTTTACACTCGGCGGCAAGACCTGCCGCATCGGCGGCATCGCCAAGGGCAGCGGCATGATCCAGCCCAATATGGCGACCATGCTGGGCTTTCTCACCACCGACGCCGCCATCTCCCCCGCCATGCTGCAAAAAGCGCTGCGCGCGGACATCGCGGACAGCTTCAACATGGTCAGCGTGGACGGGGACACCTCCACCAACGACATGGTGACCATCCTCGCCAACGGACTGGCGGGCAACGAACTGATCACGCACGACGGCGCGGACTACGAGGCGTTTTGCGCCGCGCTGTCCGCAGTTACGCAATATCTCTCCCGCGCGATTGCGGCGGATGGCGAAGGCGCAACCAAGCTCATCGTCTGCCGGCTCACGGGGGCCGGCAGCAAAGCCTCCGCTGTAAAGCTGAGTAAATCCGTCATCAATTCCCCGCTCGTAAAGTGCGCCATGTTCGGCGCGGACGCAAACTGGGGCCGGGTGCTCTGCGCGCTGGGCTACGCGGGCGTGGAAACAGACGTCAACAACGTCGGCGTTTCGTTCTCCTCCGCCGCAGGACAGATCACCGTCTGCCAGGGCGGCATGGGCGTGGATTTTTCGGAGGAGCGCGCGAAGAAAATCCTCTCCGAAAGCGAGATCACGATCGCGGTCACGCTCGGCGACGGCGACGCCTGCGCCACGGCATACGGCTGCGACCTGACTTACGACTACGTGAAGATCAACGGAGACTACCGCACATGAGCATCGATATCGCCAAGCGCGCCAAGGTGCTCATCCAGGCGCTGCCCTATATTCAAAATTACTATGGCAAGACCGTCGTGGTCAAATACGGCGGCAGCGCCATGGAGGACGAGTCACTCAAGCAGGCGGTCATGGGCGACGTGGTGCTTCTCACCCTCGTCGGCGTCAAGATCGTGCTCGTGCATGGCGGCGGCCCCGAGATCAGCGCCACGCTCAAAAAGCTCGGCAAGGAGAGCGTCTTCGTCGGCGGCCTCCGCGTCACCGACAAGGAGACGGTCGAGGTCGCGCAGATGGTGCTCGCGGGCAAGGTCAATAAGGGCCTGGTCAATCTGATCCAGAACGCGGGCGGCCGCGCGGTCGGCATCAGCGGCATGGACG
>JAEWQH010000078.1 GCA_023399275.1 Bacillota bacterium | reverse complement strand
ACGGGGGACTATTGCCTTAGCAGCTCCAAAAGCCGCTGTGCTGCTTCTTTGGGGAAGGCTTCGTCGCGCACGCACTCCAGCTCGCGCGCGAGCAGCGCCTGCACGGGTCTGCTTTGCGGCAGCAGATAGCCCGATTCGCGCAGGATATCCTCCGCCATCAGCCGGCAGGAGCGGCGCATCGCCTCGGCGAGCCGCCGTGCAGGCTCTGTGTCGGCAGCCTGCCCGAGGGCAGTAAAGAGCTGCTCCTGCTCCGCTTTGGACGCGGAGAGCGCGCGCAGGGCGGATACCACCGCGTCCGTCTTCTGCTGCTGCGGCGGGTAGCGGTCCGGTACGAGCGAAATCGCGTGCGAGGGGCAGGCGTCCGCGCAGAGACGGCAGCCGCTGATGCACTTTTCCCGGTCGATCTGCCCCGTCTCCGTGTCCGTCGCACCCGAGGGGCAGACGTAGAGGCAGAGGCAATCCTTGGTGCAAAGGCGAATATTACGAACCGCGTACATCAGACCGCCTCCTTTGCTATCTTCGATATCTTCAGGCTGGGAACCTTGCAGACCGGGCAGACCTCCGGCGGCTCGCTTCCAAGATAGAGAAAGCCGCAGATCTCGCAGACGTATACGTCCGTGCCGGAGAGCATTTCGTCGCCCTGCCGCTCGTATTTGCCGAGCAGGGATGTGAGGATGCGGGAGACCTTCTCGCTCCAGGTGAGCGCGCGCAGCGCGCCGCGGTCTGCGTTTGCCGCGGCCGCGTTCTTTGCCGCGGGGTAGCCGCGCCCGAGCTCCTCCTCGATCTGCGCAAGCAGCCCGGGGAAGCCTGCCGGTTCGCGCTTTGGCGCACGGCTTTCGTAGTAGGCGGCGAGTTGAGAAAACAGCTCCGCCTCCTCCGCGCGGTATTGCTTCTCGCAGCCGCGGGCAAGGTTGGTGCAAAGTGCCGCAAGCTCGCCGAGCGACAGCTCCCGCAGCGGCTCGTCCTGTGTCACCCCCGCGGCAGGCACGCGCTCCGGCTCCTGCGCGGACTGACCCTCAAATACCGACTTCGGCGCGCCGCAGAGCGGGCAGACCCAGTCTTCCGGCAGATCCGCCCAGCGCGTGCCCGGTGCGATGCCGTCCTCCGGGCGGCCAAGCGTCTCATCGTAGGTGTACCCGCAGATGGGACAAACGTATTTTGCCATTCGTAACCCTCCTTTACATGTGCGTGTGATGTTTTTTTCCGTCGATCGATCCAGATGTAACAACGTTGTGATCCGCTTATCATCCTATCAAATGCGCGCCGTGTCCACAATGTGCAGCGCGAAAAAAAGCGGCGCTTCGCGCAGGGGCGACGCACCGCTGAAAAAACTGCAAGGAGTGCTGCGGATCAGTGTCCGCACGCATCGTGATGCTCGTGCTCGTGGCAGACGGAGCCGGTCGATTTCAGTTCGCCCTTGAGGTAGCGCGCGACGGCTGCCGCTGCATCGCCGCTCGCGCCGAGAATCACCTCGACGTTTCGATCGTTGAAGATCTCCACCGCGCCGCCGCCCATGCCGCCGCTGATGATGACGCTTACGCCGCGATCCGCGAGAAAGTTCGGGAGGAACCCCGGCTTATGCCCGGGGTTCGGGATCGTCTCCCGGTAGATGATCGCGCCGTCTTGCGCATCGAAGAGGATAAAATCGGCGCAGTGGCCGAAGTGCTCGGTTACGTTGGTTCCTTCGCTTGCTACCGCGATTTTCATTGTTTGGTGCCTCCATTCGGTTTGTTTTTAAATTGCTGTTCTTGCGTATGCTCCATTAGGCGCATCGTTTCGGCAAAGACCGCACGCACCGCCCGCCCGGACGGGCAGGGCGCATCCACGATGGTCAGGTTGCGGTTTACCAGGTCGACCGCTTTGGGATCGAACGGGATCGTGCCGGCAAACGGGATGCCGGATTCCGTGCAAAAGCACCGGATTCGCTCCGTCATACCGGGGTTGGTATCCGCCTTGTTGACGCAGACGGCAAGCGGCGTCTGAAACTGCCGCGCCGTTTGGATGATGCGCCCCATATCGCTCTGGCCGGAGACGGAAGGCTCCGCGACGATCAGCGCCATGCTCACGCCGCTGAGCGAGGCGATCACGGGGCAGCCGATCCCCGGCGAGCCATCGAGGATGGCGAGCGGGGCCTCCGGCGGCGCGGCCTCGTGCAGGCGCCGCTTTACCTGCGTCACCAGCTTGCCGGTGGTGCCGCTGCCCATCTTCAGACGCGCCGTGGAGAACACGGCGGTTTCGTCCGCGCGGCGCATCAGCTCACCTGCCTCGGAGGAATGCATCGATACCGCGCCGGCGGGGCAGACCGCCTCGCACACACCGCAGCCCTCGCAGGCGAACGGGTCGACGGTATACGCGGCGCCGCTGCGCGACACTGCCTCAAAGCGGCAGTGCGCCGCGCACAGTCCGCAGGCGGTGCAGGCGTCCGCACGGATGCGTGCTTTGGGCATGCCGTAGAAGGGTTCGCACTCGGGTGCAGCCGTCTGGTGCAGCGTCAGATGCAGGTTTGGCGCATCCACGTCGCAGTCGGCATAGGCGCGCGCCTCGCTGAGGCGGATGAACGCGGCGGCGACGGTCGTCTTGCCCGTTCCGCCTTTACCGCTGAGAATCAGCAGCTGTTTCATGCCGCGCCTCCTTGCAAACCGCATCCAGCAGCCGGCCAAACAGCGCGCCGTATGCGCTGCTTCTGCGCACGGCAAGCGTTCCGTCGGAGGCGAGCCTGCCGAGCGTGTGGTCGAATGCGATCCGGCCGACAATCGGGAGGCCCTGCGCAGCGCAATAGGTCTCGGACGGGTTTTCTCCCTCGCCGCACTTGTTGAGCAGCACGCCGATGGGCTTCTGTTTGAGCGCCGTGAGCGCGTGCACCATAGCCAGATTCTGTGCGCCGTAGACCGTAGGCTCCGCGACCAGCAGGCAATAGTCCGCGTCGCGGATGCTCTCCGTGACCGCGCATGCGCTGCCCGGCGGGCAGTCGATCACGCGCAGCGGCGCAGCGGAGGCGCTCTTTTGCAGCAGGCGGCGGATCAGCGGCACACCGGAGGCCTCTCCCGGCTGCAATGCGCCCGTGAAGACGGCCGTGTTGCCGGAGCACCCGCGCAAGAGTGTGCCGATCGGCTTGTCTGCCTCGACGATTGCGCCGCTTTTGCAGACCAGCGCGCATCCGCCGCAGGCGTGGCACACCGATGGAAACACCAGCGGATGGCCTTTGACGAACGCCAGCGCGCCAAAGCGGCAAAAGTCGACGCAGGCGCGGCAGCCGGTGCAGCGGGCTTCGTCCACAACGGGAATCCTGACGCAGACCGTTTCTTCCTCCATAATTTCGGGCTGGAAGAACAGGTGCCCGTTTGGCGCCTCGACGTCGCAGTCCACATACGCCGCGTCCTGCGCCGCGCCGGCGAGGTTTGCGCTCACGAGCGTCTTGCCGGTGCCGCCTTTTCCGCTGAGCACGGCGAGGGTCAGACTACTGCGCCGCATACCCGTGGAAGCCGGGATGAAATTCGTTCAGCAGCGGCAGCCTGTTTTGCAGATGCGCTTCGATGTTTTCCCGCGCCGTCCCGGGGATGGAGCGGTAGACAAACACCTCTGCCTTCGTCAGAACCTGCTCCGCGTTTTCGCCGCAGCGGGGGGTGATGAGCGCCTTGACGCCGTGGTCGGCGATCACTTGCGCGGCGTGAATTCCCGCCCCGCCCTGGCTTGCGACCGCCGTGTTGTCCAGATAGTACGTCTGCTTTGTTACGCTGTCGTAAAAGAGAAAGTGCGGCGCGCGCCCAAATGAGGCGCAGACGTCGGACTCCATGGATTGCTCGTTTACCGGTATTGCGATTTTCATATGCTTTCTCCGTGTTGTTAATGGTTCTATTCCCGCGGGGCCGCCCCGAAAGACGGCGCGGCCCCGTCATCGTTTACTGCCCGGTCTAGCTTTGCTCAACCTCGTCGATGCGCTTTTGCAGCGTGTCGCGCTGCCGCCGCAGACGCGCAATATGTGCATCCGCGTCCAAAGAGGCGCCCGCCGCGCGCCCTGCGCCGCGGCCGTGCATTCCACTGCGCCCTGCGCGGCAGCGGCAGCCGAAGCCGCCGGAAAGCGTTTGATCGTTGACAGCGGCGCTTGCGCACCCGCCGAGGCCTCTGCCCGTGCGCTTCCCCGCGCCCAGAGGGCCTGTTCCATCTCTAGCTGGCATGTTGTTTCACCTCGATTCATTATTGACATATGTCGGATACAAGAATAGTATAGCACGTAAATGGCATATGTCAACAACGGATTTTTGCCAGACGTTTTGCCGTGAAGCCGCGCGACGGACCGGGGGTTGAAGCAAGGCGGGAGAGAAACGATGTGCGGGCGCGCGTGTTCAGCGATGCTGAAATCCTGTTTTCGGGTGGACAAGCCCTGTGTGTTCGGCTTATAATAAAAGAGCGATATTCTTTATAAAAAATATCGATTTCAAATTCAGTTCGATTACGGGTAGGCATATCCGGTGCGGAGCGGGCAAGCAGTGTCGGAAAACAGGCGTAGGATGAGGGGAATCAAGGCGGGTTCGTCGCGCACGAACCCGGCGGTTCGCATCGCGCTCATGGGGGTATTGCTGCTCGCCGTCTTTCTTTTTTCGTTTTCGATCGGCCGATACGGCGTACCCGTAAAAGAAGTGGTGCGCATCTTTCTGGGGCGGATCTTTCCGCTGCAGCAGACTTGGAGCGCGGAGATGGAGACGGTCGTTCTCAACATCCGCCTGCCGCGCATCGTCATGGCCTCGTTGGTGGGCTGTGCGCTGGCTGCCGCGGGTGCGGCTTACCAGGGCGTGTTTCAGAATCCCATGGCGTCGCCGGATATCCTCGGCGCGTCGAGCGGGGCGGCGTTTGGCGCGGCGCTCGCGATATTGCTCGGCGGCTCGAGCCGCATCATCACGGTGGCGGCGTTCTGCTCGAGCCTTGCGACCGTCATGGCCGTGTATTTCATCGCCCAGCGTGCGCCGGGGCTTCGGGTGGTGAATCTCATTCTTGCGGGCATCATGATCGGTTCGTTGTTTACGGCGGGGACGTCGTATATCAAGCTCGTCGCCGATCCGACAAACCAGCTGCCCGCCATCACATATTGGATGATGGGCAGCCTTTCCGGTTCCAAACTGCGTCAGGTGGCGTTTGTGGCGCTGCCGATGGTGCTGGGGCTGCTGCCGCTGCTGCTGATCCGTTGGCAGATCAACATCCTCACACTGGGGGATGAGGAGGCCCGCGCGCTGGGCGTGAATACCAACCGCCTTCGACTCGCCGTGATCCTCTGCGCAACGCTGATCACCGCGGCGAGCGTCTCCGTCAGCGGCATGATCGGTTGGGTCGGACTCGTGATACCGCACCTGTGCCGCAAGCTCGTCGGCAGCAACTATCGCTACCTTCTGCCCGCGAGCATGATCGCGGGGGCGGCGTTTTTGTTGATCGTCGACGACGTTTCGCGCAATCTGCTCGCCGTAGAGATCCCGATCGGGATCCTCACCGCGTTTGTAGGCGCGCCGTTCTTTCTGTATCTGATCGCGAGGCAGGAGAAGACGATATGAGCATCGAAATCCGCCGGCTGAGCTTCGCCTATTCCCTCCGGGAGGTGCTCCGCGAGGTGTCGTTTGCGGCCAAAGCGGGGGAACTGCTCGCCGTGCTCGGCCCGAACGGCGTCGGCAAGACGACGCTGTTTCGCTGCATCCTCGGCTTGCAAAAACGCTACAGCGGGAGCATCTTGGTCGATGGGGCGGACGCACGCACCCTCTCCGAACGCGAACTGGCGCACCGGATCGCCTATATTCCGCAGACGCATGGCATGGCGTTTCGCTACTCGGTGCAGGATATGGTGCTTATGGGCACGACGCATAGCATATCCTCCATGAGCGTGCCGAAGCAGCGCGAGCTGGACGCGGCGGCTGCCGCGCTGGAGCGGCTGGGCATCCCGCATCTGGCGCGGCAGAGCTTTTCCAACCTGTCCGGCGGGGAGCAGCAGCTCGTGCTGATCGCCCGTGCGCTGGCGCAAAACGCCAAGACGCTGCTGATGGACGAGCCGACGGCGAGTCTGGATTACGGAAACCAAACGCTGGTGCTGCGCCAGGTGCGCGCACTCGCGGACGGGGGATATACGGTGCTGCTCTCCACGCATAACCCGCAGCACGCGCTCTGGTATGCAGACCGCGCGCTGGCGCTGCAAAACGGATCGGTTGCGGCGCTGGGCGCGCCCGCGGAGGTGATCGATGCGCCGTTGATCCGGTCGCTCTATGGCGTTTCGGTGCGGCTGATCGACACCGAGCAGGGGCCGCTGATCGCGCCGGTGATCGGCGCGGCAAACTGACGGCGCGGCCGAAAGGGGGCGTAGTTTCGATGTATCACTGGTCGCCCGAGACCATACGCTTTCGCATCGATGCGGCGGAGTATACGAGGTATGACGATGCGATTGCAGAGCGGATTTTGACGCGGCTTCCGGCGGATGCGCATATCTGCGACGCGGGCTGCGGATTGGGGTATATGAGCCTCGCGCTGGCGCGGCGCTGCGCCAAGGTTACCGCCGTGGATCTCTCGGCGGAAGCGCTCGCCGTGCTGCGCGGCAACATCGCGGCGCGGGGCGTCGGCAATATAGAGGCTGTCGAGGGCGATCTGTTTTCGATGCGGCCGGCACAGGCATATGACGCGATGGTATTCTGCTTTTTCGGCCGCGTGGAGGAGACCCTGCGCGCGGCGAAGGCGCAATGTGCGGGCACGGTCTTTCTGGTGAAAAAAAACTGGCGCAGCCACCGTTTCACGCCGGGGCGGACGCCGCTCAAGCGCTTTACGTTCCGGCAATCGCTGCTCGAGCTGGATACGCTTCTCATTCCGTATCGTACGGAGGTGTTTCCGATCGAGATGGGCCAGCCCTTTCGCTCGATCGAGGATGCGATGCTGTTCTTCGAGGCTTACCGGCAAGAAGACGATGCGGCGGATATCGCGCCTGAGCAGGCCAAGCGGCTGCTTTGCACGACCGGCTCTGCGGAATTTCCGTATTTTCTGCCCGCCGAGAGGACGCTGGGCATCATCGCGGTCGATGTGCGGGACATCCCGCCTCTATCATCGCAGCAAGGATAGCGGGAAAACCCCGTTTCCGGATAAAGAAGGAGGAAATACGAATGAAGAAAGCACTATTGCTCATGCTGGCGTTGATGCTGGCCGTTTCTGCGTTTGCCTGCGCGGGGCAGGGTACGCAGGTTGCGGCAACCGAAGCACCCACCGCAACGGAGGTGCCCGCGGTCACCGAAGCGCCGGAGGCAACGGAGCAGGCCGCAGCCACGACGGCGTCGTTTACAGACTCCGCCGGCCGCATGGTCGAGGTGCCGGCGAATATCACGAAGGTGGCCGTCTCCGGCCCGCTGGCGCAGATCGTGCTCTTTGCACTCTGCCCGGATCGGCTCGTCGGCATCGCCTCCGCGTGGGATGCCACGGCGGAGCAGTACCTCGCGACCGAGTACTATAACCTGCCGGAGCTTGGTCAGCTCTATGGCGGCAAGGGCGAGCTGAACCTCGAGACGCTGCTGGCCAGCGGCGCGCAGGTGGTCATCGACGTCGGCGAACCGAAGGATACCATCGTGGAGGACCTGGATGCGCTGCAGGAGCAGACGGGAATCCCGTTTGTCCACATCACCGCGACGACCGCGACCATGGCGGAGGCATACACGAAGCTCGGCGAGCTGCTGAATATGCCGGAGGAAGCCAAGGCGCTTGCGGACTACTGCACAAAGGTGTATGAGCGCACGCTCGCGATCGCGGGCAGCGTGGAGAAGGCGAACCTGCTCTACTGCCTGGGCGACGCCGGACTGAATGTTATTGCTCAGGGCAGCTACCACGCAGAGGTGATCGACCTGTTGGCAAATAACCTCGCCGTGGTGGACGAGCCTTCCAGCAAGGGCAGCGGAAACGAAGTGGATATGGAGCAGATCTTGCTATGGAACCCCGATGTGATCCTCTTTGCGTCCGGCAGCATCTACGCAACCGTGGGCAGCGATCCCGCCTGGCAGCAGGTCACCGCGATTCAAAACGGCGCTTACTACGAGGTGCCGATGGGGCCGTACAACTGGATGGGGTTCCCGCCGAGCGTGCAGCGCTACCTTGGCATGATGTGGATGTCGCAGCTGCTCTATCCCGATACGGCGCAGTATGACCTTTACGCAGAGGTGGCCGCGTACTTCAAGCTCTTTTACCACAGCGACCTGACGCAGGAGCAGTACGACGCGTTGGTCGCCAACTCCATCGGCGCGCAAGAGGCGCTCGCGCCTGCGGCATAAGGGCAGCAAAGACGGTGTTTGCCGGCGGCAGGCGCATGCCGCCGCCGGCGCGCCGCAGAT